>JAQGMY010000027.1 GCA_028292105.1 Ramlibacter sp. | reverse complement strand
AATCCATGACGCCAGCCCAGCGCGCCGCGGCGCAGGCCCTGATCGACAGTCCCAGGAAAGGGGTCTACGGCCCCTTCCTTCCCCTGCTGCGCAGCCCGGTCTTGCTGGACCGGCTGGCCAAGGTCGGCGAATACCTGCGTTTCGAAAGCGTGCTGGACGCGCGCATCCGCGAACTGGTCACCTGCGCCGCCGCCCGCCACGTCAGCAATCAGTTCGAATGGACCATGCACGCGCCGCTGGCGCAAAAAGCCGGCGTTGCCGCTGGCACGCTCGAGGCTCTGCGCCAGGGCGCCAGGCCAAGGAACCTGCCACTGGATGAAGAGACCGCCCTGGACTTCACCCGCGAGCTCCTGACCAGCCACGGCACCGGCGATCCGACTTACGCCGCCGCAACCCAGGCCTTCGGCGAGCAGGGCGTGGTCGAACTCACCACCCTGATCGGCTACTTCGTGATGGTGTCCTGGTTGATGAACGTGGCCAGAACGCCGGCCCAGGTCCCGGCGGAGGGGCCGGGGCTCGACGCCTTTCCGGCTTGAGGGGTGCGCGGCTGCGCCGCACACCCTACGAGGGCGCCGCCACTGCGAGATCCTCTCCGCACTGATCAGGCAACTCACAAATCGCTCCAGCGATTTGTGGGTCAACAAAAAAAACAGCCACCTTGCGGCGGCTGTATCAAGTCCTTGGAAGGACGTCGTTGGGAGACTTGCGTCCGCTGGGTGCGGACAATGGTTGAACTCTAATCAGGGATGTCGCCGGCTTCATCCACCTTTCGGGGGATTGCCTGCCGAAGGGCCCGCGCGCACGCATGAAGATCATCTTCGTCACTTTGTCGGCCGGTGGCGACCGGCGCGCCAGTCTTTTACCCCGGCGTACATTCAGTCACACGGCAGGACCAGCACGAAGCAGGCGCCGCCGCCGGGGTTGTCTTCGCAAGCGACCCGGCCGCCGTGCCGGGTGGCGATCGACCGGACCAGGGACAGGCCGAGGCCGACGCTGCCCTCGCGCTCGCTGGCGCCGCGCAGCCGGTAGAAGGGTTCGAAGATCCGCTCGCGCTCCGCTTCCGGCACGCCTGGGCCGCGGTCGCAGACCTTGACCACCGCCTCGTTGCCTTGGCGGACGACCACCACTTGCACCGGACCGTTGCTGTACCGGCGGGCGTTCTCCAGCAGGTTGCGCAGCGCGCGCCGCAGCAGCTTGGCGACCCCGGGGACCATGACGGTCTGTTCGGACTGGCTGATCTCCAGTTCGGCGCCGGCACGCGCGCTTTCCTCCGCGGCCAGCCCCGTGAGATCCACCGCTTCGACGGTGCCCAGGTCCGACTCGCTGGCGTCGAGGCGGCTGGCCAGCAGGATCTCGTCGATCAGCTGGTCGAGCTCGCCGATGTTGCGCGTGATCTCGTCGCGGGCGCGCGGGGAGGGCTCCGGCACCATCAGCTCCAGGCCCATGCGGATGCGCGCCAGCGGCGAGCGCAGTTCGTGCGAGGCGTTGGCCAGCAGCGACTTGTGGGTCTTGACCAGTGTTTCCACGCGTTCGGCCGCGTGGTTGAAGCGGCGCGCCAGGAAGGCGACTTCGTCGGTGCCGTTTTCGGAGACGCGCGCGCTCAGGTCGCCTTCACCCCAGCGCTCGACGCCCTCGCGCAGGCGTTCCAGGCGTTGCGTCAGGCGCCGCACGATCGGGTAGCTGCCGACCGCCACCGCCAGGCCCACCATCCCCAGCAGCCAGAGAAAGCCGGTGGGGCCGCGCGGCAGCCACGAGCGGCCACCGGGCCCGCCGCGGCTGCCGGGAGGACCTTCGCCGCCCGCTCGGGCGCGCGGCGGCATCTGGACGGTGAGCTTGCGCCCGTCCTTCATCTGGACGTCGAACTCGATGCCCTGGCCGGGTACGCGCTGCGGGCGCACCATGCTCTGGCCCAGGATCTCGTCGGCTTCGTTGAGGATGATGATCTCGCGCAGCGGCACCTGTTCGGTGTTCATCCGCCACAGGTAGCCGAAGGACACGGTGAGCAGGCCCACCGTGACCACCACGGCGAGCCAGATGCGCAGATAAAGGGGGAAGCGCCAGCGCGCGTTCCAGGATGTCATGCGTGAACCGTGGCCTCAGTCCTGCTGCTTGGCGAACACATAGCCGACGCCGCGCACCGTGAGGATGCGCTTGGGGTTCTTGGCATCGGCCTCGATCGCCGCCCGGATGCGGCCCATGTGCACGTCGATGGATCGGTCGAAGGCTTCCAGCTCCCGTCCGCGCACGGCTTCCATGATCTGGTCGCGGGTCAGCACGCGGCCGGCGCGCTCGGCCAGCACCACCAGCAGGTCGAACTGGTAGGACGTCAGCTCGGCGGACTTGCCGGCCACGACAACCGTGCGGGCGTCGCGGTCGATCTCCATCGAGCCGAAACGCATGGTCTTGGCCACCGCCGGGGCGCCGTCGGTGCGGCGGCGCAGGATGGCGCGGATGCGGGCCAGCAGTTCGCGCGGCTCGAAGGGCTTGGGCAGGTAATCGTCGGCGCCGAGTTCCAGGCCGACGATGCGGTCCATCGGGTCGCCCTTGGCGGTGAGCATCAGCACCGGCACCTTGCCGCTGTCGCCCGGCAGCGAGCGCACGCGACGGCAGACTTCCAGTCCGTCGATATCGGGCAGCATCAGGTCGAGGACGACCAGGTCCGGCGTCGAGCCGGTGGGCGGCTCCTCCAGCAGGTGCAGGCCGGCCCGGGCGTCGGGCGCGTGCGTGACGCCGAAGCCGGAGCGCTCCAGGTACTCGCCCACCATCTGGGCGAGGCGGGTGTCGTCTTCGATCATCAGGAGTTGCTGCATAGGTGGGATGGTACTGTTGAGGCCGCCGGAGCGGGGCCCGATGTCGCGATAGTGGGATCGGCCCATCGACCGCGCACGAAGCAGCCGTAAAGTAAAGTAAATGGCCGTCTCCAATCCCCCTCTGCCCACGACGCTGTCCGAGGTGCTGCAAGCGCACCCGCGGGAGCGCGAGGCTGTGCGGTTCGGCGGCCGCTGGGCGACCTACGGTGACCTGCAGCAAGCCGCTTCGCAGGCCGCGGCCGTCGCCTGGCATCGCTGGGGCGTGCGGCCGGGCGATCGCGTGGCGTGGCTCGGCGCCAACCACCTGGCGCAGCTCGCGCTGCTGTTCGGCCTGGCGCGCATCGGCGCCATCCTGCTGCCCCTGAACTTCCGCCTGGCCCCGGCGGAGTGGCAGGCCCTGCTGGCCCAGTGCAGTCCGCGCCACCTGGTGCATGGGCCGGACTGGGCTGTCCAGGCCCGGGACCTGGCCGGCCGCTGCGACATTGCCGCCCATGCGGCCGCAGATCTGCAGTGGGCGGACGCTCCCGCCCCGCCCGGACATGGGGCAGGGGAGGCCGCGGTGCTGATCGTGCACACCTCCGGCACCACCGGCGGTCCCAAGGGCGCGGTGCACACCCAGGCCAACCTGCTGGCGAACATGCGGATCGCGTCATCGGTGCAAGCCATGGACGCCAGCGACACGGTCCTCACCGTCCTGCCCTTGTTCCATGTGGGAGGCCTGTGCATCCAGACACTGCCGGCGCTGTACGCCGGGGCGCGGGTGATCCTCCATGCGCGCTTTGGCGCCGACGACGCGCTCACCTGCATCGGCGCTGACAAGCCGACCCTGACGCTGCAGGTGCCCGCCACCCTGAAAGCCATGATCGAGCATCCGCTCTGGCAGGGCACGGACCTTTCCAGCCTGCGCGCGATATGGGCCGGCTCCAGCATGCTGCCGACGCCCCTGATCGAGGCCATCCACGCGCGCGGCGTTCCGCTGTGCAACGTCTATGGCGCCACCGAGAGCGGCCCCTTCTCGATCGCGCTGGGGCCGGACCAGGCACGCGACAAGGTCGGCTCCTGCGGCTGGCCGGTGCCTGGGGTGGAGGTCATGCCCGGCGCCGCGCATGGCGATGCCGTGGAAATGCTGCTGCGCGGGCCGAACGTGGTGGCGCGCTATTGGCCCGAGGTGGCCGCGGTCGATGCGCAGGGCTGGTTCGCGACCGGCGACCTGGGACAGCAGGAAGCAGACGGCAGCTGGCGCATCGTCGGCCGCGCCCGGGACCTGATCATCTCCGGGGGCGAGAACATCCACCCGGCGGAGATCGAGCAGGCGCTGGCGCTGCATCCGGCGGTGGCCGAGTGCGCCGCCTTCGGCATCGCCGACGCGCACTGGGGCGAGCTCGTGGCGGTGGCCGTGGTGCTGCACCCCGGCGCCCGCGCCACCGAGGCGGACCTGCTGGCGCACCTGCAGCAGCGGCTGGCGCGCTTCAAGCTGCCGCGCCGCTGGTTATGGCTGGAGGCGCTGCCGAAGACGGCGCTGGGCAAGGTCCGGCGCGCGGTGCTCGCCGCCACGCTGCCGCCCCCCTAGGACACGGTGGTTCCGGAGCGGCCCCGCATGCGCCAGAGCAGCAGGATCAGCAGCGTCGCGGGGATGGCCGTCAGTGCCGTACCGATGAAGGCGGTGGCATACGCACCCAGCAGCCCGTAATGAGGCGTGAGCGATTCCACCGCGACGCCGGAGAAGCCCTTGAGGAACTTGCCCAGGAGCGCATACGTGGATGACAGCATCGCGTATTGCGTGGCCGTGTAGCCCAGGCTCGTCAGGCTGGACATGTAGGTGACCAGGGCAACGCCGGCAAAGGCCTGCGCAAAGGCATCGAGCGACATCACCCCGGCGAAGACCGCATCGCTGGCATTCAGGGCCAGCAGCGCGAACGAAGCGGTGCCCAGTGCCTCCAGGACCAGGCCGACGATCAGCGTGGGCAGCATGCCGATGCGGATCGCCGTGAGTCCCGCCGCTGCCAGGCCGACGAAGGTGAAGACCAGGCCGAAGGAGCCGCGCACCACGGCCACCGTGTCCTTGCTGATGCCCAGGTCATGGTA
>JAQGMY010000020.1 GCA_028292105.1 Ramlibacter sp. | reverse complement strand
CGGCCTGGCCGGGAGTGCCCGGCGCAGCGCGCGGGGCGGCCGGCGCCTCGACGTTCTGGCGCTGCATCCCGCTGGACTTGCCGCCGCCCAGCCGGCGGGCAGCCTCGGCGTCGAGCGCCATCGTCATCCCGAGCGACAGGACGACAGCAAAAACGGCCAGTGCTTTTCTCATGCGAGTCTCCAAAGAATTCTGTTCAGGATGCTGACGGTAACAGCGGAACAGGGCAGGGAAAAGCATAGTAAATCTGCAGGTTGCTCAGGAAAAACCGAACTTGAAGCAGCGGCCGGACGGTGGCGCGGCCGGCCCTCGCGTGCGTAAACTGCGCCTCCGGCCATGAATTGCGTACAACGCGAAGGAGCGACGACATGAAAGCCAACAGCATCCTCGACACCATCGGGCGGACGCCGCACATCCGCATCAACCGCCTGTTCGGCGACAGCCACCAGGTGTGGGTGAAGTCCGAGCGCGCCAACCCGGGCGGCTCGATCAAGGACCGCATCGCGCTGGCGATGGTGGAGGACGCCGAGCGCAGCGGCAAGCTCCAGCGCGGCGGCACCATCATCGAGCCGACCTCCGGCAACACCGGCATCGGGCTGGCCATGGTGGCTGCCGTCAAGGGCTACAAGCTGGTGCTGGTGATGCCTGACAGCATGTCGATCGAGCGGCGCCGGCTGATGCTGGCCTATGGGGCGAGCTTCGACCTGACGCCGCGCGAAAAAGGCATGAAGGGCGCGATCGCCCGCGCCCACGAGCTGGCGGCGCAGACCGAGGGCGCCTGGATTCCGCAGCAGTTCGAGAACGAGGCCAACGTGGCGGTGCACGAGCGCACCACGGCGCGCGAAATCCTCGAGGACTTCCCGGACGGCATCGACTGCCTGATCACGGGCGTGGGCACCGGCGGCCACATCACCGCCTGCGCCCGCGTGCTGAAAAAGCAGTGGCCGCGGCTGCAGGTGTTCGCGGTGGAGCCGACGCTGTCACCGGTGCTGTCCGGCGGCCAGCCCGGGCCGCACCCGATCCAGGGCATAGGCGCCGGTTTCATCCCGGCCATCATGGACACGACGCTGCTTGACGGCGTGATCCTGGTGGAGGCGGAGCCGGCGCGCGAGATGGCGCGCCGCGCCGCGCGCGAGGAAGGCATCCTGGTCGGCATTTCCTCGGGTGCCACCCTGGCGGCGATCTCGCAGAAGCTCAAGGACCTGCCGGCCGGCGCCACCGTGCTGGGCTTCAACTACGACACCGGCGAGCGCTATCTCTCGGTGGAAGGTTTCCTGCCCAACGCCGCCTGACGCTGGCGGTCGGCGCGCCAGGCGAAGCCGAAGACGCCGATGCCGGCGATCGCGAGCGCCACGCCGACCCAGCCGGTGGAGGTCCAGCCCAGGCCGGCGCTGATCGCCATGCCGCCCAGCCACGCGCCGAGCGCATTGGCCAGGTTGAAGGCGGAGTGGTTCAGCGCCGCCGCCAACGTCTGGGCTTCGCCGGCCACGTCCATCAAGCGCACCTGCAAGGCCGGGGCGATGGCGACGATGGTGCCGATCAGGAAGACGGCGACGCCGGCGCTGGCGATGTGTTCGGCCGCGAAGACGAAGCCGCCCAGCACGAACACCGACCAGACCAGCAGCCCGCCTATGGTTCGCATCACCGACTTGTCCACCAGCTTCGCCCCGAGCAGGTTGCCCGCCACCATGCCGGTGCCGAACAGCGCCAGCATCAGCGGCACCTGCGCCAGCGGCAGGCCGGCCACTTCGATGAGCGTCGGCTTGATGTAGCTGAACACGGCGAACATGCCGCCGAAGCCGACCGCACCGATGCCCAGCGTGAGCCACACGTGCTTGTTGCGCAGGGCCTGCAGTTCGCGCATGGGGCTCGCCCCGTGGTCCGTCGGGATGTCCGGCACGCCGATGCGAATCAGCACCGCCGCGAGCACGGCGATGGCGGCGACAAAGACGAAGGCCGCGCGCCAGCCGTAGTGCTGGCCCAGCGCCGACGCGATGGGCACGCCGAGCAGCGTGGCGCCGGTCAGGCCCAGCATCACGAGTCCGACCGCGCTCGCGCGCTTGCCCGGCGGCGCCAGCGAAGCGGCGACCAGCGCCGCGACGCCGAAGTAGGTGCCGTGCGGCAGTCCGGACAGGAAGCGCAGGACGTTCAGCGAGACGTAGCCGGGCGCCAGGGCGGACCCCAGGTTGCCGAGCGCATACGCCGCCATCAGGGCGATCAGCAAGGCGCGGCGGCCCCAGCCGGCGGCGAGCACCGCCAGCGCCGGCGCACCGATCACGACGCCGATCGCATAGGCGCTGATCACGTGGCCGGCTTGCGGGATGCTCACGCCCATGTCGCTCGCCACCTCGGGCAGCAGGCCCATGATGACGAATTCGCCGGTGCCTATGGAAAAGCCGCCGACGCCCAGCGCCAGCACGGCGCGCATCAGCCGCGCGTTGGACGAGGCGGCATCGACGGGAGATTCAGCAAAGGAGGGGCCCTGCTGCGGCTGGAGCCGAGGTGGTGTCATGGAATCTGGAACTGGATGTGGCCCGTGGGCCGGAACTTGCGCGGGGTGGGCCCGGCGCTGGTCGGAACCTGGCGATGCGCCGCAAACTTCGTGCCGGCTCGCCCTTACTTCTTCAGCCGTGCCGTGCGCATCGGCTTGGCCCGCTTGGGCGGCTGCTTCGCCTGCGGCTGCGGATAGGCCGCAGCGGCGCGCTCCAGCCATTGCAGCGCTTCCACCTGCGCCACGAAGCGCCGCAGGTAGGCCGGCGACAGCTCCTGCAGCATGGCCACGGACTGCAGCACCAGCACGTGCGAATTGAGCGGGCCGGCATGGGCCGGTTTGCGGGCGACCGCCTGCTGCACCTGTTGCTCCGTGCGCGAGCGCTGCCAGGCGCCGCGGAAGCGGCGCGCGCTGGCCAGTTCGTCGGCCGGCGGCGGCTCGCCCGGGGTCGCGGTTTCGATCCGCGCCGATGCACTGCTTCGGATGTACGCGTTCAACTGCGCCAGCGCAGCGGGACCCGTGGGCACGACCTGCGGCTGCTTCCGGGCCGCGCCGGCAGGCTGCATTTGCGCGCAGCGCTGCGCATACTCCGCGAGCGCCGCCTGCATCTTCACCTGCAACAGTTTTTGCACGGGCCCGGGCTGCGTCGGTATGCGTTGCGACAGTGCCTCCAGGTACCTGAACCTCACCGG
>JAQGMY010000490.1 GCA_028292105.1 Ramlibacter sp. | reverse complement strand
ACATGCAGGTGCTGGGCATCAACCCCTTCTGGTACCGGCAGGACGTCGAGATGGCGCGCGCGGTCTGCAACATCCACAACCAGAAACTCGCGGAGCTCTGCGCGCTGAAGCCGGACCGCTTCGCCGCCTTCGCCTCGCTCACGCTGCAAAACCCGCAGATCGCTGTGCAGCAGCTCGAAGACGCGATGAAGAAGCAGGGCCTCAAGGGAGCGGCCATCGGCGGCAGCGTGGCGGGCGAAGACTTCGCCAACCCGAAGTACCACCCCGTCTGGGCCAAGGCGGAGGAGTTGGGCGCGGTGCTTTTCATCCATCCCCAGAGCACGCCCGAGCTGAACAACCGGTTCCGCGGCAACGGCTGGATGTCCAACGTCATCGGCAATCCCCTGGACACCACCATCGCGCTGCAGCACCTGGTGTTCGAAGGCACGCTCGACAAGTTCCCGGGGCTGAAGGTGCTGGCCGCGCACGGCGGCGGCTACTTCACCGCCAGCTCGACCCGCGCGGACATGAGCTGCTACGTGTCGCCCTCGAGCTGCAACCCGGCGATCACGCTCAAGAAGAAGCCGTCCGAATACGCCAAGCAGATCTACTACGACTCGCTGGTGATCTCGCCCGAGGCGCTGCGCAACCTGGTCGCCCAGGTGGGAGCGAGCCAGGTCATGATAGGCACCGACCAGCCGATTCCCTGGAGCGAGACGCCCATCGCCCACGTGATGGCCGCACCCGGCCTGTCCGACGCGCAGCGCGATGGCATCCTCGGCCTGAATGCCGCGCGCCTGCTCGGGATCCGGACGTGAAGCACGCTGCCGCCGCCCTGCTGGTGCTGGCGACGCTCGCCGGCTGCGCCAGCCGCATGGAGGCGACCGCACTCGACCCGGCCGATCCGACACCGCCGCGCCGCATGGTCACCCAGGGGCGGGCGCAGCAGGTGGTCGTGGAAAACCTGACGCGCTGTGCGAACACATTCCCGGAGATGAACCTGCGCGCCACGCCGGTCGGCCGCATCACGGCCACCGACGGCACGGTCATCACGGTGCCCGCCGAGACGGCGCTGCAGAAAGGGCTCGGCCCTCTCAGCAGCGACCTGTACAGCGAATGCAGCCGCACCACGCCGCGCAACACGGCCGAAGTTTCCGCCGACAACGTCCCGGTCGTCGACGTCGACCGCGATGGCGAGGTCATCACCGGCTTCATCGTGGCGGACAACTACTTCGAGCTGTACGTCAACGGCAAGCTGGTCGCCGTGGACAACACGCCCTATACGCCGTTCAACTCCTCGATCGTGAAGTTCCGCGTGAAGCGGCCGTACACGCTGGCCTTCATGGTGGTGGACTGGGAAGAGCACCTCGGCCTGGGCATGGAGGCCTTCCCGATCCCGCGCAATGCCCGCACCGCCAACTACTACCCGGGCGACGGCGGCCTGATCGCCAGGTTCAGCGATGGCACGGTGACCGACGCGAGCTGGAAGGCGCAGACCTTCTACATCGCGCCGCTGGTGGATCCCAGGGAGGTGGTCGAGAAGGGGCACGTGCACGACACCGGCGGCATCGGCGGCCGGGTGCATCCCTTCGCGCGCAAACCGACCTGCGAGGACAAGTGCTTCGCGGTGCACTACCCGATGCCGGCCAACTGGCCGTCGCCGCGCTTCAACGACCTGCACTGGCCGCGCGCCTGGGAGTTCACCGACGAGGAGATCGGCGTGACGGCCTTGCCGGCGTACACGCGTTATCCGGAGTTGTTCGCCGGGGCGCGCTGGATCTGGTCTTACAACCTGGTGCTGGACAACGTGGTGATCGCGCGCAAGACGGTGCGCTAGGACCATCTCACGCCAGCAGCCGCAACAAGCGTTCGCGACTGATCGGCAGGTCGAACACCCGCTGCCCGATCGCCGTCGACACCGCGTTCGCAATGGCCGCCGCTGCCGGCCCCTGCGACGCTTCGCCGATGCCCAGCGTCGGGTTCTCATGCGCCCCGACGAAGGCCGTCTCGATCTGCGGCACCGCAGCGAAGCGCAGCACCGGATAAGCCTCCCATCCCAGCGCCACCGGCCGCCCCGCTTCGAACCGCACGGCTTCCAGGGTCGTCCAGCTCTGGGCCTGCAGCAGCCCGCCGTCGACCTGGTTGCGGGCCCCGTCGGGATTCACGATCAGCCCGGCGTCGACCGCGCACCAGAAGCGGCGCACGACGACCGACTCCTCCAGCGCCACTTCCGCGATCACCGCGCACCAGGCGCCGCGACCCTTGTAGCGCGCCAGGCCGATGCCGCGAGTCACCGCATCGCCGGCGGCACCGGGCCCCTTCCAGTCGCACATGGCAAGGGCGCGCTGCAGCACCGCCGCCGCCCGCGGATCTTCCAGGTGCCGCAGGCGGAACGCCGCCGGATCGCTGCCGGAGCGCTGCGCCAGTTCATCCATCATCCCTTCGATCGCGAACACGTTGGCAAAGGCCCCGAGCGCGCGCAGCGCCGATGTGCGCACGTGCGTGGTGGCGACCGCCAGCGACAGGCTGCGCTCGCCCACGGCATAGACAGGCCGCGCATTGCGGGTCGCGCCGCCGCCGCGGTCTTCCGGCACGTCGATGTCCTGCAAGCGTTCGAAGCGCGGATCCACCGCCGCCGCCGCCAGCAGGTTCGGCGTGCCGCCGACGCCGGGCCGCATGTTGTGGCTGGTGCTGAGCACATGGGTGGACCAGCGCGCAATGCGGCCGGCGCCATCGAGTGCCGCGCGGATGCGCACCACCATGGGCGCGCCGAGCGGCCCTTCACGCAACTCCTCCTCGCGCGACCACTGCACCCGGATCGGCGTGCCCGGCAGCGCCACGGCGGCGAGCGCGGCGTCCAGCGCCGCATCGTCGGCGCCGTTGTGGCCGTAGCAGCCCGCACCCGGCAGGTGCTGGACGTGCACGCTCTCGGGCGCGCGACCGAGCACGCGCGCGATCTCATTGCGCAAGGGAAAGATGCCCTGGCTGTGCGACCACACCTGCAGCACGTCGCCTTGCAGCCAGGCCAGTCCGCAGCTCAGGCCGATCGAGGCATGGGCGATGAAGGGCCGCGTCCACTCGGCTTCGAAAGTGCCGGCCTGCGAAGCCGGCGCTTCGGCATCGATCACGCTCTCCACGGCCGGCTGGGCTTTCAGCCAGGCGGCAAGGTCCTCGCCGACCTCAGGCGGTGGGGCTGAGTCCCACCGGACGCAGCCTTGCAACACCACCGACGCCGCTCGCGCCGCGCGCTCGGTCGGTGCGACACAGGCCATGAAATCGCCGCGCCGGACCCAGCGCGAGCCGCCGGCCTTGGCCGTGAACCGCGCTTCGTCGAAGCCCGCGATGCGCGCGCCGCGTACCGGCTGGCGCAAGGCCACCGCGTGCTGCATGCCAGCCAGCACCAGGTCATGGATGAAGGCGCCGCCGGCGAGCTTGGCGCGCAGGTCACGCCGCGCCACCGATGTGCCCACGCTGCCGCCAGGCTGCGCCGGCGCCATGCGATCCG
>JAQGMY010000480.1 GCA_028292105.1 Ramlibacter sp. | reverse complement strand
GCCTTCTGCGCCAGCCGCGCGATCAGCTCCTCGATCTTCTTGCCCACCACCATCATCAGGTCGGCCAGCTCGTCGATGACGACCACGATGTGCGGCAGGCGTTCCAGCGGCTCGGGCGCGTCGGGCGTGAGGCTGAACGGGTTGTAGATGAACTCGCCCCTGGCCTTGGCGTCGTCGATCTTGACGTTGTAGCCGGCCAGGTTGCGCACGCCCATCTTGCTCATCAGCTTGTAGCGCCGCTCCATCTCGCCGACGCACCAGTTCAGGCCGTGCGCGGCCTGGCGCATGTCGGTGACCACCGGCGCCAGCAGGTGCGGGATGCCCTCGTAGACCGACATCTCCAGCATCTTGGGGTCGATCATCAGCAGGCGCACGTCGCGCGCTTCCGCCTTGTAAAGCAGGCTCAGGATCATCGAGTTGATGCCGACCGACTTGCCCGAGCCGGTGGTGCCGGCCACCAGCACGTGCGGCATCTTGGCCAGGTCGGCGACCACCGGATTGCCGATGATGTCCTTGCCCAGCCCCATGGTGAGCTGCGACTTGGCTTCGTTGTAGACGTTGGAACCGAGGATCTCGGACAGCTTGATCGACTGCCGCTTGGCGTTCGGCAGTTCCAGCGCCATGAAGTTCTTGCCGGGGATCGTCTCGATCACCCGGATCGAGACCAGCGACAGCGAGCGCGCCAGGTCCTTGGCCAGGCCGACGATCTGCGAACCCTTCACGCCGGTGGCCGGCTCGATCTCGTAGCGCGTGATCACCGGACCGGGCTGCGCCAGCACCACCCGCACTTCGACGCCGAAGTCCTTGAGCTTCTTCTCGATCAGACGGGACGTCATCTCCAGCGTTTCGGGCGACACGGTTTCCTGGCGCAGCAGCGCGCCGTCCAGCAGGTCCACCTGCGGCAGCTTGCTGTCCGGCATTTCCTTGAACAGCGGCTTCTGGCGCTCCTTGGCCACCCGCTCGCTGCGCGGCGCGTCGACGATCACCGGCTCGATCAGCACCGGCACCGGATGGTGCTCCTCGATCTCGATGCGCTCTTCCTGCACCGTCTCCTCGCGTTCGCGGGCGGCGCGCTGGCCCAGGGCCAGGTCTTCCTCCATCTCGCGCTTTTCCCGGCGCGAGGCGATGAAGCCGTCGATGGCGCCGCCGATGCGCTCGGCGACATGGCTCCAGGAGAAGCGGAACACCACGGCCGCGCCCAGCACCATCAGGGCGATGCAAAGCAGGCCGGAGCCGGTGAAACCCAGCCAGTTCACGCTCGCCGGCCCCACCACGTAGCCGAGCGCGCCGCCGGCGTGGTCCGGCAGGCGCGGCTCGAAGCGGTACAGCCGCGACCATTCCAGCCCCGTGCTTGCAGCCAGCAGCACCGCCATCGCGATCCAGAAAGCCAGCCGGGTCTGCAGCCAGCGCATGCCGGCCGGCGCCGGCAACGGGTCTTCGGCCCGCATCCACCGTGCCAGCGACGCGAGCCAGGCCCGCACCGCCGCGGCGACGCCCCACCAGACCGAGTAGCCGAGAAGGAAGAAGCTGCCGTCCGCCAGCCAGGCGCCGAGGCGGCCGCCCCAGTTGCGCATCGGGCTGCCGTCGCCGGAGGTGGAGAAAGCCGCGTCGGCGCCGGAGTGGCTCGCCAGCGCGAGGACCCAGAAGACGATGGCGGCGGCGCCGAGCACCAGCGCCGTTTCGTGGGCGAAGCGGGCCAGCCCCGCACGGGATGCGGACGCCGCGGGCGGCGCGTCCGTGAGGGTGTTGAGCGAGTACGTCATGCGCAAGCGTGAGCTTAGCGCAGGGGGATGGCGAGTCCCAGCGACGTGTTGTTTGCGCCCTACCCGAGGGTCGTCAGGCGGTCCTTGACCAGCATCGAGCCGTCCTCGCGGGTTTCGATGAAGCCGCGGTCTTCGAGGTCCTTCATGACCCGGCTGACCATCTCGCGCGAGGCGCCGACCATCTTGGCGATGTCCTGGCGGGAGATGCGCTCGCGGATCGTCATGAGGCCTTCGCGATCGGGCTGCGCGAATTCGAGCAGCGCGCGGGCCACGCGGCCGTAGACGTCCATCAGCGCCAGCGATTCGATCTTGCGGTCGGCCTGCCGCAGCCGCTGCACCAGTCCCTTCATGATCGCGTACGACATGGAGCTGTTCTCCGGCAGGCAGCGCGCGAACTCGGCGCGGCCCAGCGTCAGCATGTCCGTCTGCACCTCGGCGCGGCAGGTGGCCGAGTGCGGCTCGTTGTCGATCAGGCTCATCTCGCCGATGTAGTCACCCGGGTTCAGCGTGGCCAGGATCACCTCGCGGCCGCGCTTGTCCGAGGTGACGACGCGGATGCGCCCGGTCAGGATGATGAACAGCGTGTTGGTCTTCTCGCCCTGCTCCACGATGGTCTCGCCCCGCTTGAATCGGCGCTTGACCACGGCGTCGGCGACAGCTTCCGCCTGGCTGGAGGTCAGCAGGGCGAACAGCGGCACCCGGCGGATCAACTCCAGGTTGGAAAGCATCGACATGTTTCAAGTCCCTTCAGAAAGGCCGCGGCCCATGGCTTCTTACAATCGCGAGCATTGAGACGGGCAAGCATTGGGCGTGCCCGCACCGGTTGATACTTGTGCAATCGGCCCGAAATGTACACCGGCCTGTGGTGTTTCCCACACAGGTTTTTCCATCATGAACACCAAGCACGCCAAAGTTTTGATCCTCGGATCCGGTCCCGCCGGCTACACCGCCGCCGTCTATGCGGCCCGCGCCAACCTGCATCCATTGTTGATCACCGGGATCGCCCAAGGGGGCCAGTTGATGACCACCACGGAGGTGGACAACTGGCCGGCCGACGTCCACGGCGTGCAGGGGCCGGAGTTGATGCAGCGTTTCCTCGAACACGCGGAACGCTTCAACACCGAGATCGTGTTCGATCACATCAGCAAGGTGGACTTCGGCAAGCGGCCATTCACGCTCACAGGAGACAGCGGAACTTACACCTGCGATGCATTGATCGTGGCGACGGGCGCCTCGGCGCAATACCTTGGCCTGCCCTCGGAAACCGCGTTCATGGGCAAGGGCGTGAGCGCCTGCGCCACTTGCGACGGCTTTTTCTACCGCGACCAGGTCACCTGCGTCATCGGCGGCGGCAACACCGCGGTCGAAGAGGCGCTGTACCTGTCGAACATCGCCAGCAAGGTCTACCTCGTGCATCGCCGCGACAAGTTCCGCGCCGAGCCTATCCTGTTGGACAAGGTGAAGCACAAGGTCGCCGAAGGCAAGATCGAACTCAAGCTGTTCAAGACCC
>JAQGMY010000427.1 GCA_028292105.1 Ramlibacter sp. | reverse complement strand
GGGCGCGGGCCAGCGTCTGGAACTTCCCCGACCCGGTGCCCTTGCACCGCGAGCCGCTCATGAGCCCGCGCCGCGACCTGGTGGCGCTGTACCCCACCTACGAGGACAAGAAGGCGTTCTGGCGGCTGCCGACGCTGTACCGGTCGGTGCAGGCCGTGGACTTCTCCAGGCAGTACCCCATCGTCATGACCTCGGGGCGGCTGGTCGAATACGAAGGGGGCGGCGACGAGACGCGCTCCAACCCCTGGCTGGCGGAGCTGCAGCAGGAGATGTTCGTCGAGATCAATCCTTTCGACGCCGGGCAGCTGCCGATCGAGACCGGCAAGTACGTGTGGGTCGAAACACCCTCGGGCGCGCGGCTGAAGATCATGGCCTACGTCACGCCGCGCGTGCCGCAGGGCCTGGTCTGGATGCCCTACCACTTCGGCGGGTGGTGGATGGGCGAGGACCTGCGCAAGAACTACCCGGAAGGCGCCGCGCCCATCGTGCTGGGCGAGGCGGCCAACTGCGGGTGGACCTACGGCTACGACGCGGTGACCATGATGCAGGAGACCAAGGTGTCGCTCTGCCGGCTGGTCCGCGCCTGAGATTTTTTTTCGAACCAGGGAGCCCGTACCATGCCCGCGCGAATGAAATTCATCTGCGACACGGAGCGTTGCATCGACTGCAACGGCTGCGTCACCGCCTGCAAGAACGAGCACGAGTTGCCCTGGGGCGTGAACCGGCGGCGCACCGTGACCATCAGCGACGGCGTGCCGGGCGAGGCATCGATCTCGGTGGCCTGCATGCACTGCACCGACGCGCCCTGCATGGCCGTGTGCCCGGTCGATTGCTTCTATCACACCGAAGACGGCGTGGTGCTGCACGACAAGGACATGTGCATAGGGTGCGGCTACTGCTTCTACGCCTGCCCGTTCGGCGCGCCGCAGTTCCCGGAGACCGGCGCCTTCAATCACCGCGGCAAGATGGACAAGTGCACCTTCTGCGCGGGCGGCCCCGGGGCCGACAACACCGAAGAGGAGTTCCGCAAGTACGGCCGCAATCGGCTGTCGGAAGGCAAGCTGCCGGTGTGCGCCGAACAGTGCGCAACCAAGTCCCTGCTCGGTGGCGAGGCCAACCTGATCGCCGAGATCTACAAGCACCGCGTGGAAACGCGCGGCTACGGCCCCGAGCTGTGGGGCTGGAACATCGCGTACGAGGCCGGCAAGCACGGCAAGATCGACGCCCGGGGCGACGGCCCGCGGACCAACCAGGTCCCCAACGCTTCGCAGAACCAGCCGCGAAAGCTGCCGACATGAAAGCGGCCCGCCTGTTCCTGCTGGCCGGCGCCTGCCTGCTGCTGGCGGGCTGCCTGGAAGTCGAGCAGCACCCGCCGTGGCGCCACGGCCAGTACGACGGCAAGGCCGACAGCCTGCCGCAGCAACGCAACTACCACGGCGATCGCATGGCCTGGACGGGCACGGTGATCAACCGCAACTGGCACCAGGACGAATACCAGCGCATCGGCGACCGCGGAGCGGACTATGACTGAGGCTTTCCTGCTCGCGCGCCGCGTCCTCGCGGCGCTGTCCATCGCGCTGCTGCTGGCGCCGGGCCTGCGCGCCGCGGTGCCGCACGAGGATGCGGTGCCCGCGTACGCCGAGGAACAGACCATCCTGCAGGCGGAGAAGGACACGCCGGAACCGGGCTGGTTCTCGCTGGCCTCCGGCCGCAACCACATGGACCGCCACTACCTCGGCAACTTCGGGCGCAACGATGCCGAGCAGGAGCTGATCCTGCAACGCGGCGGCAACACCTGGCGCACGCTGCGCAACGGGCCGGTCGCGGTCATCAGTGCGGTGATCCTGATCCTGACCTTGCTGGGCATCGCCGGCTTCTGGCGCTTCGTCGGGCCGGCGCGGGTGGACGAACCCGAGACCGGCCGGCGCATCACGCGCTTCAACGCCTGGCAGCGGACGGTGCACTGGGCCACGGCCATCAGCTTCCTGGTGCTGGCGTTCAGCGGCGTGGTCATCCTGTTCGGCAAGAAGCTGCTGCTGCCGTGGATGGGTCACGACCTGTTCTCATGGCTGGCGATCATCTCCAAGTACCTGCACAACGTGTTCGGGCCGCTGTTCATCCTGTGCTCCCTGGTGATGTTCGTGACCTTCGTGCACCACAACTTCTTCGACCGCGGCGACTGGACCTGGATCAAGCGCGGCGGCGGGCTGGTGACGCACGAGCACGTGCCGGCCGGCTATTTCAACGCCGGCGAAAAGCTGTGGTTCTGGGCCGGCGTCGTGTTGCTCGGACTGGTGATGTCGGCCACCGGGCTGATCCTGGACTTCACCAACCTGCGGCCGACCCGCTACCTGCTGCAGTGGGCCGACTACCTGCACGTGGCGGGCGCCACCTTCTACATCGCTGCCGCCCTCGGGCATATCTACATCGGCACGCTCGGCACGCCAGGTGCGTACACCGCGATGCGGCGCGGCACGGTCGACGAGAGCTGGGCCAAGGCGCACCACCTCGAGTGGTACGAGAGCCTGCGGCGCCGCGGCAAGCTGCCGCCGGCTGCGGGGGAGCCGTCATGAGCCGGCCCCTGCTCGCGCTGCTGCTGGTCGCATCGCTCTCCGCTTGCGACCGCAACGGCCACGACGTGAAGGGCGGCATCGAGCAGACCAGGTTTCCGGGGTCGGTCACGGCCGGCGGGCCGACCAGCGGCCAGGTGATGGCGGCCCATGCACCGGCCGCTGCCGTGCAGCCTGGCCCGGCGGGGACGCCCGGTATCCCGCGCGGTGCCGAAGGCAACACCGGCGGAACGGCGATGGGTGGCACGACGCCGAGTGCCCCGGCCGCCGGGGCGACGGGGCCGACGGGTCCGGCGAGTGCCTCGGCCGCGCCCGCGAGTGCC
>JAQGMY010000409.1 GCA_028292105.1 Ramlibacter sp. | reverse complement strand
GGATGGTCTGGCCGCCGGTCATGGCGGCTTCGACCGTGAGCTCCATGGCGGGCTGCATCATGGGCATGACGCCCGCCATGCCCGGCTTGCGCAAAGGCGTCACCGATGCCGGCAGCCCCGAGTTGCGTGCCAGCCCCGCTTCCACCGCCTTGAGCAGCTTCTGCATGGTGATCGGCTTTTCCAGAAAGGAATGCGCGCCGATCTTGGTCGCCTCGACGGCGGTCTCGATCGTGGCGTGGCCGCTCATCATCACCACCGGCATGCTCAGAAGGCCGGTCGTGGACCACTCCTTCAGCAGCGTGACGCCGTCGGTGTCGGGCATCCAGATGTCCAGCAGGACCAGGTCGGGCCGCATGCGCTGGCGGGCTGCCCGCGCCTGCGCAGCGTTTTCCGCGAGTTCGACGCTGTGGCCTTCGTCGTTGAGGATCTCGGACAACAAGTCCCGGATGCCGAGTTCGTCGTCCACTACCAGTATGTTTGCCATCAGCTCTCTGCAGTTGGTCGGCCAAGGAGAGGCCGAGCCCGTTGTTAACTCGCAACTCCAAATGATAACGACACTTGAGCTCCGAGCACCATCCCGTTTTCGATGCGATTTTTCAGTTCGACGCGGGCCGCATGCTCATCCGCGATTTTTTTCACGACTGCGAGGCCCAGGCCCGTGCCCTTCGCCTTCGTGGTCACGTAAGGCTCGAAGGCGCGCTTGAGGATGTGTTCGGGAAAACCCGTGCCACTGTCCTGGACCAGCAGCCGGACGCGGCGGCTGGTTTCGTTGTACTGGGTGCGGATCACGACCTCGCGCACTTCGCGGCCTTCGGTGGCGTCCTGCGCGTTCTGCAGCAGGTTGTGGATCACCTGCCGCAGCTGCTGCGCGTCGCCCAGGATCAGCGGCGCCATGTCGTCCAGCACCACCTTCACCGGCACCTGGGACGCGCCTCGCGCGGCATCCCCCTCGCGCGCGTACAGGTGCAGCACGTCGTTCACCAGCCCGTTGAGGTCCAGGGGCTTCAGCTCCGCCGCCGGTAGCCGTGCGTAGTCGCGGAACTCGTTGACCAGCCGCTTCATCGAGTCGACCTGGTCCACGATGGTGTGCACCGACTTGATCAGGAGCGCGCGCTCGGTGTCCCCCAGCTTGGAGGCAAGCTTCATTTCCAGCCGCTCGGCCGACAGCTGGATGGGTGTCAGCGGGTTCTTGATCTCGTGCGCCAGCCGGCGTGCGACCTCGCCCCAGGCCTGCGCCCGCTGCGCCGAGACGATCTCGGAGATGTCGTCGAACACCAACAGTCGCTCCTCGCCGGGCATTTCGGCGCCGCGGGTCACCAGCGTGAGCACGTTGGCCTGCGCCAGGCCGGGCTCCAGGGCGACGTTCAGCTCGAAGGACTGCTGCCAGTGGTCCTGCTGGGTGCGGTCGTTCAGGAATTCATCGAAGCGATGATGCACCGCCACGCCGAAGCCGGCCAGGCCTGGCACCTCCTGCAAGGCACGGCCGCGGTATTCCTCCAGCGAGACGCGAAGGATGCGATCGGCGCCGGGGTTGGAGGTCTGGATGCGGCCCTGCTTGTCCAGCACGATCACGCCGGCCGTCAGGTTGTCCAGGATGGTCTGCAGGTTGGCGCGCGCCGCATTCACTTCGTCCATGCTGCGTTCGACGGCGCCGCGCGCATCGGCCAGCTGCTGCGTCATGGCGGCGAACGAGCGGGTAAGGCCACCGAGTTCGTCCTTGCCTTGCAGCGCCGGCTTGGGCGACAGGTCACCCGCCGCCACCTCGCTCACGCCCGCGGCCAGCAGCAGCAGGGGCCGCGCCAGCTGGTTGCCCAGCACGATGGCCAGCAGCACCGCCCCGAACACGGCGAGGAACAGGCTCAGGGTCAGCGTGCCGATGTACATCCGCCGCAGCCCCTGGCGGCCCAGCGCGCGCTCCTGGTACTCGCGATAAGCCTCCTGTACCGCGATGGCATTGGCCACCAGCGCCGGCGGGATCGTCACCGTGGCCTGCAGGAAGCGCGACTCCGCCAGCAAGCCCAGGCTGGGCTGCGGCACCACCACGATGGCCTTGATGCGCGCACTGTTGGTCGTGGCGACCCCCGGGTCGTCCAGGCCTTCCACGATGGTGAAGCTGCGCTGCGTGCGGGCGGCGCGCAGCTGCTGCGCCGTCGGCCGGTCCGGATTGAGCTGGAACCGGGACTGCCCGGCGCTGGCGATCATCTGGCCGCTGCCGTTCCACAGCACCACGTCCACGGCGCCGAGCTGGTCGCGCACGCGTTCCAGCACCAGGCCGGCGGAGTTGTCGTTGGCCTCGGCCAGCGAAGCGGCGGCGCCGCGCGACTTGTTGGCGAGGTCCGTGGACAGCGCCTCGAGCGTGGCGCGGCCCAGGTTCAGGCCCGAGTCGAGCGCGCCTTCCACCTTGACGTCGAACCAGCTCTCGATCGAGCGCGACACGAACTGGTAGGACACCACGTAGATCAAAACGCCCGGCACCAGCCCGACCAGCGCGAAGATCGCGGCCAGCTTCACCAGCAGGCGGCTGCCGAACTTGCGGCGGCGCAAGCGCGAGGCAAGGCGCACGACCACCCAGAGGATCACCGCCAGCAACACGCCGGCCACCACCATGTTCAGTGCGAACAGCCGGCCGTAGTTGCGTTCGTACAGCTCGCGGTTGTTGGTCGCCTGCGTCAGCAGGAACATCAGGACGATCGCGATCGCCACGATCACCGCGATGCCCACGGCCAGGGCCCAGCGCCAGGCCCGCGTGCCTTGCAGCAGGGCGCGGGCCGGGCCTTCAGGCGAGCGCGGCGCGTTCATTTGGCGTGTTCCGGCAGCAGCCGCTGGCTGCGCACCGCCTGGATGGTCCATTCCGACTGGCCGACGGCGCCGATCTGGAAGGGGCGAGGCAGCTGCGAGACATCCAGCCGGAAGCGGAAGTCGATGTTGTACGAACCGTCGAACTCGACCTCGCTGGCATCGGCGATGCGCCAGCGCGACACCCGCTGCACCGCAGCCAGCGCCTCGTCGCGGCTGTCGAACACCTGGCCCAGCACCAGGCCCGAGTTGCCGATGGGCGCGGACGATACCTGCAGGCGCCAGCGACGCGTGAGCGGCTGGTAGGCCAGCCGCATGTGGCGCGCCGCGGTGGACACGCGCTTGTCGTACCAGTACCAGCGGTCCCGGTAGATCGTGGCCTCGATCACGAAGTACATCGGGATGCCCTTGGCGAGCGCGTCGTCCACCGCCTGCGGCAGCTCGAACCGGACGGCGGCGCTCAGGAGCACGGCTTCGTCGGTGCGCTCCACCGACAGCTGCGTGACTTCGGCCGAAGTCGGCTGCGCCAAGGCCGCCGTCCCACCGCCGATCAGCAGGAAGGCCAGCAGGATGGTGCGCAGGAGCCCGTCAAGCAGCCTGGCGGGCTGGTGCATCCAATGCACTCTTTTGCAGCACCGCATAGAAGAAGCCGTCGTGGTCACTGGGTCGATTGTCCGGGACGCCCCCTGCCCCTCCCCCACTGCCGGGCAATAAATGGCCAGGGCCGGGCCGCAAAGCGGCCGTGCTGTTGTGTGCAACAAACGCGGCGACCTGCCCTTCGCCCTCCGCACGGAACACGGAGCAGGTGCAATAGACCAGGTGGCCTCCAGGCTTGACCAGGGGCCACAGCGCAGTGAGCAGGCGCTTCTGTTGCGCCGCCAGCTGCGCGATGTCCGATTCCCGGCGCAGCCAGCGCACGTCCGGATGGCGGCGCACGATGCCGGAGGCGGTGCAGGGGGCGTCCAGCAGGATGGCGTCGAACGGGCGTCCGTCCCACCACGAGCCCGGCTCACCGGCGTCGGCAGCCCGTACTTCGGCCGTGAGGCCGAGGCGCTGCAGGTTCTGGTGGATGCGCTCGCAGCGCACCGGATCCACGTCCAGCGCCAGCACGTCGGCCGCCGGCGCCAGTTCGCACAGGTGCGCGGTCTTGCCGCCCGGGGCGGCGCACGCGTCCAGGATGCGCACCGGCTGCCCCGCGCCCGTGGCGGCCAGCACCAGTTCCGCGGCCAGCTGCGCGCCGGCGTCCTGCACCGACAGCAAGCCTTCGGCGAAACCGGGGATCGCGTCCACCGGCCGCGGCTGCCGCAGCATCAGCCCGCAGGCGCCGAGCGGATCCGTGGCGATGCCGGCGTCCGCCAGTCGCTGCTGCAGCTCGGCGACCGAGCTGCGGCGGGTGTTCACGCGCAAGGTCATCGGGGCCGGGGCATTGTTCGCCGCCAGCACTTCTTGCCAATGGTCCGGATGGTCCTGCCGCAGCCGCGCGATCCACCAGTTCGGATGGTTCCACTTCGCCACCGGGTCGGCATCGGTGGCGGCGACCAGCGCTTCGCGCTCGCGCAGGAAGCGCCGCAGGCAGGCATTGATGAAGGCTTGCTGCGGCTTGGTTTCGGACGAGCGCTTCGCCGCTTCCACCGCCTGGTCGACCAGCGTGAACGGGGTGTAGGGCGCGCCCTCCTCGCGCCAGGCGAGCGCCAGCGCGGTGCAGAGCAGCGCATCCGCCGCCGGCGGCGGCGCGCGCCTGGCGAGCTGCTTGCGCAGCGCCTCCGCGCGCCCCAGATTGCGCAGCACGTGGAACACCAGCGCCTGCGTGCCCGGCCGCAGCTCGCCCGGCACGGCGGCCAGCGCCGGCGTCGCCGACTCGCCGCGCCGGATTGCCGACAAGACGGCGGCGGCAGCCTGGAGCTGCCGCCAGAGGGGGATCACGGTTGCCATCAGCTCAGGGTATCGGCCCAGATGTTGCGCGCCCAGTTCATGG
>JAQGMY010000405.1 GCA_028292105.1 Ramlibacter sp. | reverse complement strand
CGGCGACAAGCTGATCCTGCAGAAGGTGTCGCGCTCGGTCCTGGCCGGGCAGCGCATCGGCATCCTGGGCGCGAACGGCCAGGGCAAGTCGACGCTGGTGAAGACCATCGCCCGCACCATGCCGACGCTGGCCGGCACGATCACCGAGGGCAAGGGCCTGGCGATCGGCTACTTCGCGCAGCAGGAGCTCGACGTGCTGCGGCCGCAGGACACGCCGCTGGAACACATGGTGCGCCTGGCCCGCGAAATGGCAGCCGCGACCAACCAGTCCGGCCGCGAGCAGGACCTGCGCAACTTCCTGGGCCAGTTCCTCTTCAACGGCGACATGGTCAAGCAGGCCGTCGGCTCCATGAGCGGCGGCGAAAAGGCGCGCCTGGTACTGGCCATGATCGTCTGGCAGCGGCCCAACCTGCTGCTGCTCGACGAGCCGACCAACCACCTCGACCTCGCCACCCGCGAAGCCCTGGGCATGGCGCTCAACGAGTTCGAAGGCACGGTGATGCTGGTCAGCCACGACCGTGCGCTGCTGCGCTCGGTTTGCGACGAGTTCTGGCTGGTCGGGCGCGGTGGCATCGCGCCCTTCGACGGCGACCTGGACGACTACCAGCGTTACCTGCTCGACGAGGCCAAGCGGCTGCGCGAACTGGCGCGCGGGCAGGCGCGCGAACAACAGGCTGCCGCGGCCGCGCCGGCTCCCGCGGCGCCGCCGCCGGCTGCCGAAGTGCGGGCAGCGCCGCAGGAACAGCGCAAGGTGCAAGCGGCGCAGCGGCAAGAGCTTTCGAGCCGGCTGAAGCCGTTGAAGAAGGAACGCGAAGACGCCGAGCGCCGCATCGCCACGCTGGAAGCCGAGAAGGCCCAGCTGGAGCAACGGATGGCGACACCGCTGGCGCCGCAAGCCATCGCCGAAGCCGGCAAGCGTTTGAAGGCGGTGGGCGACGAACTGGAGTCGCTCGAGGAGCGCTGGCTGGAACTGTCGGGCCGGATCGAAGCCGCCGAAGCGGCGACCTAGCAGCTGTCACGGAGACTGCGCCCTGTGGGCGCAGTCGTACATCTGCAGGCGCGTCTGCCTGAAAGACGCAAACTTCCTGGAGGCACACTGTCGGGCCATGGATCCTCGCTGGCAACCCCACCTCGGCCCGGTACGACCGGCCATCGTCACTCCCGAAGCCTGCGACCTGCTAGCCGCCGGCTGGAGCGCGTACGCGAACGAGTGCTGGGTCGGCGGCGACGCCGGGCAGGCCCCCCGCATGGTCTCGCCAGAGACCTGGCGGTCGCTGCGTGACCGTTCCGGTTTCGTGCCGCCGCGGCTGCAGATGCAGGAACGCGGCGCCGACTGACCCCTGGATCGGCCGGGCTGCCCAACAGCACGTGCACCGTTTGTGTCACCATCGACGCAGAGCATCCAAAGGCCAGCCGTCCATGTCCCGACTCAGCAGAAGCGAGCAGGAGTTCGTTTCCGAATTCGAAGATCCCTCCGCGTCCGGGCCCGCCGCCGGAGCGGCGTCGCGCGCAGCCCGCGCCGGTGTCACGCAGGAGATCGATGCCCGCCCCCTCAGCCCGCCATTGCCGTTGCTGCGCGCGCACCGCGCCTTGCGCGCGATGAAGCCGGGCGAGGTGCTGTGCGTGCTGACCTCCCAGCCGCAGACCGTGACTGAGTTCCAGGCGATGGTCAAGTTCGTACCCGGCTACGAACTGGTGGGGCAGGAAGAGGAAAACGGCGACTACGTCCACTTGCTGCGCAAGCGGCGCTAGCCGCGGCACCCGCGGCCCCCTGGACGTGCGGTCAGCGCACCAGCAGAACCGGTATTTCGCACCGGGCCAGCACGCCACTGACGGTGGATCCCATGATGATCCTGCCCAGCGCCGAGTAACCGTGCGTGCCCATGATGATCAGGTCGGTCTTCGTTTCCTCGGCATACGTGGCGATCGCCTCCGCCGCCGGACCCTGCAGGTGCGCGGTGCTGAAATCCCAATGCTGCTGCTGGGCGAATGCGCGGATCGGCTTGAAGACGGCTTCCGCTTCATCCTCGCAGTAATTGTCGACGGTGGCCTTGTCGACGAACTGCGCCACCCGCGACGGGATGGCCAGCGTCACGTTCAAGGCGGTGAAGAGGTTGCCCTGCCCCAGCAGTTCTTCATGCGCCGCCAGGTACGCCAGCATGCGTTTCGTGTATTCGCTGCCGTCAACGGCCAATAGAACCTTCATGCGTCTTCTCCTGGATGTCGGCCTGGCCGGCGGTGTGAATCACCACCGGGGCGCAGCCGACACCCAAGCTTACGCTTTGCCGGGCGAACAGTCGGTCCGGTTGCGCACCGACTCGGCAGCGCGTCAGCCACCCGGGCGTTTCAGCTGGGCGGCTTTCAGGCCTTGAGGTTCCTGCGCCGGGACGAGGCGGACATATGCTCCAGCACGCTGTTGACCCCCTCGCCCGAGCGGCGCCCGGCCAGCGTGGTGTCCTCGCCGGCTGCGGCGACCTTGCCCTCCGCGATCTCCAGCAATTCGGTCACCGCCTGCAGTTCCTTGACGGCGTCGTGCAGCTGCCCTTCCACGTGCAGGTTCTGCACCAGGGCCGCTTCGACGCTTTCCTTGGTGACGATGGTCCCGACCACCGTCTCCGCCAGCTCCTCGTTGGCGTCGTGCAGGTCCGCTTCGGCCTGCTGGACGTCGTCCTGGACTGCCGCCGTCTTGATGCGGGCAGCGGTGACGGGCGGGTGGGACGTGGAAGAAGCCATAGCCCAATGGTACTCGTTCGGGCAAAAACGTCCATGTCGCCCCGGCAAAGAGAAAGGCGGACTGCGGGGCTTTCGCTGCGTCGCGCAACCCGGGCTGCGGCGAAGTGCGGCGATCTCCAGCGAGGTGCGCCCCAAGTGATGTCCACGACAAGCGTCAATAACTTTGCAGTGAAACGGCAATACAAGTCGTTTTACTCTCCACGGTTCGCCACCTACCATGGATGTCATCAAGAACTCTCGTCGCAGTTTCAGAGGAGAACCGTCATGCAAGCCAAGGACGTCATGAGCGCACAAGTGGTAGCGGTGCAAGCAGAGACTCCGAGCCACCCACACTCGCCAGCTTGATGCACGATGTAGCGTTGCCATGAACTTCCCCGCAACGATCTGGACCATCGGCCATTCCACTCGCAGCGCAGATGAGTTCCTGTCCGTGCTGAAGGTGCATGCGATCGAGGTTGTCGCAGATGTCCGTCGGTTTCCGGGTTCCCGCAGACACCCCCACTTTGGCAGCGCAGCGCTCGAGGAGACCTTGGCGAATGCTGCGGTTGACTATGTCTGGCTCCCGAAGCTGGGCGGGCGGCGAAGAGGCGACACGACGGCCGAACACGCAGGTTGGCGCAACCCCTCGTTTCGAGCCTATGCGGCGTACACCTGGACCGACGAATTCGCGCAAGGTCTTGAAGAGCTCTTGCATATCTCCTCGGGCAAGCGCACCACCGTCATGTGCTCAGAGTTGCTTTGGTGGCGCTGCCACCGCGCACTGATCGCCGATGTACTGCGATTCCTGAGTGTGGAGGTGGTCCACCTCATGGGAGCGGAAGCCGGCGCGGTGCATCCGTACACCTCCCCCGCGCGTATTGTCGACGGGCACCTCTCCTATCCAGCGGGCGATTGCTGCTGATCCAGCAAGAACTCGACGCAGCGTTCTGCCGCAGGTGTAGACCTGCGACGTTTTTGCGGGTCACTACTGCAGTCTGTCCCATTCTTCCGTCGTTGCGGGCACGAGCACGAGTCGGTCGTATGCGCGGATCTTGTAGCCGTTTCCATCGGATCCCGTCGCGGTCAGGGACTCCAGCCGTTGAAGACGAAGGTCCAGGTGATCTCCTTTCACGTGAGAGCAACGTCCGCAGCCAGCTCACATTGCGTGGCGGCGGCGAAGCGTTGAAGTGTCCAGCCCGTGCCGAGCAGCAGCATGCGCGTCTCGAATGCATCGAAGGTCGCGGGTTCGATGGCGGGGCCCATGATCCGAAGGCGCTTGTCGCGTACCTGTACGAAGACCAGTTCGTAAGACGACGACAGGCCCATCCAGAGCCGATGCGCGCCCGGTGACTGCCGCGGCCCGCTCACCAGGCACATGCCGGTGCCCAGCGCCCACCCGTACACGGCAGTGGCCAGCCCCTGTCGCTGGTAAGCCTCCGCGTATCTCGAATGCGGGCTTCTGATGTAGGGGTCCGTCCGGCGGTCCACCTCGAGGACACGATTGAAGACGGTGCAGCCTGCCAGCGCGTCGTGCGACGGATCCTCGGCGTACACGAAGAACTCACCGTCCGCTTCCCGGTACCGGAAAACCAGGCCGGGAATGCCGGTGGCCATGGAAGGCATGGCGTGGAGCACAGC
>JAQGMY010000358.1 GCA_028292105.1 Ramlibacter sp. | reverse complement strand
GTCGCCGGATCGATCGCCGCCGAAGCGGGCTTGCGCGGCGGCGAGCGCGTCGCCAGCGCGGCACTCGAAGGCGACGAGGCCCAGCCCCTGCGCTCCTTCGAGGAACTGCGCTGGCTGCTGACGCGCGGCGCCCTCGACGGCCGCGACCTGCGCCTGCAACTCGCGCAGGAAGGCTCCGGCGGCCAGCGCGAGGTGCTGCTGCCCCTGAGCCGCGTGAACAGCCGCGAAGCCGACGCCCAGCTGCTGCGCAAGGTCGGCATCATCGCGCCCTGGAGCCCACCGGTGCTGGGCGACATCCAGGCGGGCGGCGCTGCCGAGCGGGCCGGCCTGCGCAAGGGAGACGTGATCCGCCGCATCGGCGCACAGGCCGTGACCGACGCACAGAACCTGCGCGATGTGATCCGCTCGCAGGTGCAGGGCGGCCATGCCGTCACCTCGACCTGGGAGCTCGAACGCGACGGCCGTGGCCTGCAGATCCCGGTGACGCCCGACGTCGTCAGTGAAAAAGACCAGCCTGCGGTGGGCCGCATCTCCGCCTATGTCGGCGTGCCGCCGGAGATGGTGACGGTTCGCCGCGGCCCCATCGACGGCCTGTGGAACGGCGTGGTGCGTACCTGGGACGTCTCGGCGCTCACGCTGCGCATGATGGGCCGCATGGTCATCGGCGAGGCGTCGATCAAGAACCTGAGCGGTCCGCTGACCATCGCCGACTACGCCGGCAAGTCCGCCAGCCTGGGCCTCACGCAGTACCTGCTGTTCCTTGCCCTGATCAGCGTGAGTCTCGGCGTGCTGAACCTGCTGCCACTTCCCGTCCTGGATGGCGGACACCTCATGTATTATCTTTGGGAAGCCGTCACGGGCAGGAGCGTCTCCGATGCCTGGATGGAGCGCCTGCAGCGCGGTGGCGTCGCGGTGCTGTTGGTGATGATGTCGATCGCACTCTTCAACGACGTCGCCCGGCTCTTTGGTTAGAACAACATTGCTTTTGCCGACGGCACGGCCAGTCCGTCCCGCGGCTTGCTCCCGACACTAATGAAACGAATCTTCAAGCGCTTCCGCGTGCGTACCGTCTCGGCCGTCGCCGCCCTGGCCTTTGCGGCCAACAGCTGGGCGGTGGATCCGTTCACCGTCCGCGACATCCGCATCGAGGGCCTGCAACGGGTCGAACCCGGCACGGTGTTCGGCTCGCTGCCGTTCCGGGTCGGTGACCAGTACAACGACGACCGGGGCTCCGCGGCCATCCGCGCCCTGTTCGCGCTGGGCCTGTTCAAGGACGTGCGGCTGGAGGTCAACGGCGACGTGCTGGTCGTGGTGGTGGAAGAACGCCCCACCGTCGCCGACGTCGACTTCGTCGGCACCCGCGAGTTCGACAAGGACACGCTGAAGAAGGCGCTGCGCGAGATCGGCCTGACCGAAGGCCGCCCCTATGACCAGGCACTGGCGGACCGGGCCGAGCAGGAACTCAAGCGCCAGTACATCAACCGCAGCCTGTACGGCGCCGAAGTGGTGACCACGGTCACGCCGATCGAGCGCAACCGCGTCAACCTGACCTTCAGCGTGACCGAGGGCGAGCCGACCCGCATCAAGGAACTGCGCATCATCGGCAACCGCACGTTCAGCGAGGGCACGCTCAAGGGCCTGTTCGACCTGGACACCGGCGGCTGGCTCTCCTGGTACACCAAGTCGGACCGCTATTCGCGCACCAAGCTCAATGCCGACCTCGAAGCGCTGAAGTCCTACTACCTGCAGCGCGGCTTCCTCGAGTTCCGCATCGATTCGACGCAGGTCGCGATCTCGCCGAACAAGCAGGACATCAGCATCACGGTGAACGTCACCGAAGGCGAACGCTACGTGGTGTCGAGCGTCCGGCTGGAAGGCGACTACCTGGGCAAGGAAGACGAGTTCAAGTCCCTGGTGAAGATCCAGGCCGGCCAGCCCTACAACGCCGACCAGGTGACGGAGACGACCAAGGCCTTCACCGACTACTTCGGCAACTTCGGCTACGCCTTCGCCCAGGTCGAGGCGCGCCCGGAGATCGATCGCACCAACAACCGCGTGTCCTTCGTGCTGGCGGCCGAGCCGTCGCGCCGTGCCTACGTGCGCCGCATCAACGTGGCGGGCAACAACCGCACCCGCGACGAAGTCGTGCGGCGCGAATTCCGCCAGTTCGAGTCGAGCTGGTACGACGCCGACAAGATCAAGCTGTCGCGCGACCGCATCGACCGCCTGGGCTTCTTCAAGGACGTGAACGTCGAGACCAACGACGTGCCCGGCGCGCCCGACCAGGTGGACCTGACCGTCACGGTCACGGAACGCCCCACCGGCAGCCTGCAGCTGGGCGCCGGTTTCTCGAGCGCCGAAAAGCTGGCCCTGTCCTTCTCGATCAAGCAGGAGAACGCCTTCGGCAGCGGCAACTACCTGGGCGTGGAGGTCAACACCAGCAAGTACAACCGCACGATCGCCTTCAATTCGGTCAACCCGTACTTCACCGCCGACGGCATCTCCCGCACGATCGACATCTACCACCGCAGCTCGCGGCCGTACGACGACCAGGGCGGCAACTACCAGCTGATCACGCAAGGCGCGGGCCTGCGCTTCGGCGTGCCTTTCAGCGAGCTGGACACCGTGTTCTTCGGCGGCAGCCTCGAGCGCACAACGATCAAGCCGGGCACCGCCATCCCGGCGGCCTACCTCGCCTATGCGGAGCAGTTCGGCTACACCAGCAACTCGCTGCCCCTGTCGATCGGCTGGTCGCGCGACGACCGTGACAGCAGCGTGTCGCCCAGCAAGGGCCGCTATCAGCGCGCCTCGGGCGAGTGGGGCGTCGCCGGCGACGCCCGCTACCTGCGCGGCAACTACCAGTACCAGCAGTTCGTGCCCCTGAACAAGCAGTACACGCTGGCATTCAACGGCGAACTGGGCTGGGGCAAGGGCCTGAACGGCCAGCCGTACCCGGTCTTCAAGAACTTCTATTCCGGGGGCCTGGGCTCCGTGCGCGGCTTCCAGCAAGGCACGCTGGGCCCGCGTGACGTGACCGGCGCGTCGATCGGCGGCGCCCGCAAGATCACCCTGAACGGCGAGGTGATCACGCCGTTCCCGGGCGCCGGCAACGACCGCTCGCTGCGCCTGTTCGGCTTCGTCGACGTCGGCAACGTGTTCGGCGAGGAAGAACGCATGAACTTCGGCGACCTGCGCGCCTCGGCGGGCTTCGGCCTGTCCTGGCTGTCGCCCATCGGGCCGCTGCGCATTGCCATAGCCCAGCCGGTGCGCAAGCAGGCAGGGGATAGAATCCAGCGGTTGCAATTCCAGATCGGAACCTCTTTCTGATGAAGTTCTTGCCCCGTCAAGGCCTGGCGTTCCTGCTGGGCGCGCTCGCCCTGGGCGCGCAGGTCCACGCGGAGGATTTCCGCGTGGGCTTCGTCAACACGGACCGCATCTTCCGCGAAGCCAATACCGCCAAGGCGGCGCAGGTGAAGCTGGAACAGGAATTCGCCCGGCGCGAGAAGGAGCTCAACGAGCTCGGCGCCGCGCTGAAGGCGGCATCGGACAAGTTCGAGCGCGAGGCGCCCGCCCTGTCGGAGGGCCAGCGCGGCACGCGGCAGAAGGGCCTGATCGACCAGGACCGGGAATTCCAGCGCAAGCGCCGCGAATTCCAGGAAGACCTGAACGCCCGCAAGAACGAGGAACTGCAGACGGTCCTGGACCGCGCCAACCGCGTGGTCAAGCAGGTCGCCGAGCAGGAAAAGTACGACCTGATCCTGCAGGAAGCCGTCTACATCAACCCGAAGCACGACATCACCGACAAGGTGATCAAGGCGCTGAACTCGGTGCGCTGACACCCGCCCGCCGGTGCTGCACCTCGGCGATTTCATCGCGGCCCTCGGCGGCGAACTCATTGGCGACCCCCAGCTGCCCGTCGAGCGCCTCGCGCCGCTCGACGCCGCCGGGCCTTCGCATCTCAGCTTCCTGAGCAACCCTCGCTACCGGCAGCAGCTCGACGCCTCCCGCGCCGGCTGCGTGATCGTCGCGCCGGCCATGCGCGAGGCGGCCCAGGCGCGCGGCGCCTGCATCGTGGCCGACGACCCCTATCTCTATTTCGCCCGGGCCACCCAGCTGTGGAAGCGCAGCCATGCCCGCAGCACCGGCCCCGCCATCCACCCCAGTGCAGTGATCGATGCGCAAGCCGTGATCGGCGAGGGCGTGCGCATCGGACCCCAGTGCGTGGTGGAGCGCGGCGCGCGCATTGGCGAGGGCACGGTGCTCAAGGCCCGCGTCGTGGTCGGCGAGGATTGCGTGATCGGCGCCCGCTGCACGCTGCATCCCGGAGTCGTGATCGGCGCCGACGGTTTCGGCTGGGCGCCCAACGCCGGCACCTGGGAGAAGATCGAACAGCTGGGGGCGGTGCACAT
>JAQGMY010000350.1 GCA_028292105.1 Ramlibacter sp. | reverse complement strand
GAAGCCCTCGCAAGTCAGCGGGGACGCCGTGTCCCGCCAAGCGAAGCATCATCCTGAACCTTGCCACGGGGGCAAGGTCAAGCGCCGCAACGAAAAAAGCCCCTTGCGGGGCTTCTTGCGACGGTTTGGAACCGTGTCTTGGCGGAGAGGGCGGGATTCGAACCCGCGGAGGGCTATTAACCCTCACACGCTTTCCAGGCGTGCGACTTAAACCGCTCATCCACCTCTCCAGCAAGCCAGCGATTGTAGCAGTGCAAACCAGGGGCTCTCCCCTGTTCCCGCCGGACGTCAGGCGGTGACCACGGCGTTGCGGGCATCGCGGGGATTGGCCAGCATCGACAGCAGCAGGTTCACGTCGGCGGGCTTGACCATGTGGTGGTCGAAACCGGCCTCGGCGGAGCGCGCGCGGCTCTCTGCCTCGCCGTAGCCGGTCAGCGCGATGAGCAGCGCGTCCTGCGACTCCGGCTGGCTGCGCAGCCCGTGCGCCACCTCGAAGCCGTTCATGCCCGGCAACCCGATGTCCAGCAGCACCACGTCCGGCCGGAACTCGCGCGCGATGTCGAGCGCGGCCTGTCCTTCGTGCGCCACGCGCACCTGGAAACCTTCCATCTCCAGCAGCGTCATCAGGGTCTCGGCGGAGGCCGCCAGGTCGTCGACCACCAGGATGCGGGAAGCTCCATGATGGCCCGGCACCCCCTTGTGCAACACGGAGGGCAGTGGCGTCACCGCCTGCACGCCCACCCGCGCCGGCAGGCAGATCGTGACCGTCGTGCCCTTGCCCAGGCCCTCGCTGGTGGCCGAGACGCGGCCGCCATGCAGCTCGACCAGGTGTTTGACCAGGGTCAGGCCGATGCCCAGGCCGCCTTGCGAGCGGTCCAGCGACTGGTCGGCCTGCGCGAACAGTTCGAACATGTGGGGCAGGAACTCCGGCGCGATCCCGGCGCCTTCGTCCTTGACCGACAGCTGCAGCTCGCCGTCGGCATATTTGCCTTCCAGCCGGATGCGGGTGCGGGGCGGCGAAAACTTGCAGGCGTTGTTGATCAGGTTGGACAGCACCTGCGACAGGCGCACCTGGTCCCCATCGAGCTCTATGCTTTCCTTGGGCAGCACCACGTCGAGCACCTGCTCGCGCGCGCCCAGCCGGGGGGAGCTCGCCTCGACCGAGCGCTCGATGAGCGTGGCGAGCTGCAGCTTTTCGGGCCTGACCGTCACTTTGCCCTGCACGATGCGGGACACGTCCAGCAGGTCGTCGATCAGGCGTGCCATGTGGTCGGCCTGGCGGCCGATCACGTCGCGTGCCCAGCCCAGCTTCGGCGGCAGCGATTCGGCGCTGGCCAGGATGTGGACGGCGTTGCGGATCGGCGCCAGCGGGTTGCGCAGCTCGTGCGCGAGCATGGCCAGGAACTCGTTCTTGCGACGGTCGGCCTCCTGCACGGCGGAGTACAGGCGCGCGTTTTCCAGGGCGATGGCCGCGCGGCTGACCACCTCGCGGATCAGCGCGATCCGCCCGGAATCGAAGAAGTCCGCCGGTCCCACCAGCGCCAGCACACCACGGATCTCGTCCCCGGCCATCAGCGGGCAGATGGCGGCCGCGCGGGTGTCGGATATCGGCTCGAGCCGGAACTGCCGTCCGCGCACCACGGCATCGGCCGCGCTGCGCAGCGCCGGGTTGAACGCTTCGGCGTCGTCGGCACGGGGAGCCGGATGCATCTCCAGCCGGCGCACGCCACCGTCCTTGTCGGGGATGCCCAGGGTCGCCCGCTCGCCCAGCATCGGAACGCACAGGTCCAGCAGCGCCTTGACGGTGTCGTCGAAGTTCAGCGAGCGCGACAGCCGCTGGCTCGCTTCGGCCAGGTAATCCGCGCGGTGGCTCGCGTCTTCGGCGGCCGCCAGGGCGGCCTCGGAACGCGCCAGCTGCTCCCTTTGCATCGCCTGCTTTTGCAGCTGGCGATTCATGCGGAACAGCTCGCAGAACACCCGCACCTTGGAGCGCAGGACCTCGGGCACCACCGGCGAGGGAATGTAGTCGACGGCGCCCAGGGCATAACCCCGGCGCGCCTGCAGTTCGTCGACGTAAGCCGTGATGAAGACGATCGGGGTCTGGGCCGACTTCTTGTACTGGCGGATCAGGCTGGCCGTCTCGAGCCCGTCGATGTCGGGCATGTTGACGTCCAGCAGGATGACCGCGAACTCCATCTCCAGGATGTACTTGAGGGCTTCCTGCCCGGACCGGGCGCTGACGATGTTCTGGTCGAGCTCGTCCAGGACCGTGCTGAAGACGACGTGCTTTTCCGGCAGGTCGTCCACCACGAGGATGTTGACCTTCTCCGGCGCCTCCTGCGGACTCGCAGTTACCTTCACCCGAAATCCCTTGTTCAGCTGCGGCTGGGCACGCTTGGCCGTGCCCAGCCCCAAGATCCGTCTACTGCTGCAACCATGCGCGCAACACCGCCAGCAAGTCCGGCGTGTTGACCGGTTTGGCCAGGTAATCCCAGGCGCCCGCCTCGATGCACTTTTCGCGGTCGCCCTTCATGGCCTTGGCCGTCACGGCGATCATAGGCAGATTCCGCCCTTGCGGGAGCTTGCGGATTTCCTTCATGGTCGCCATGCCGTCCATCTCCGGCATCATGATGTCCATCAGCACCACCTGGATGCCGGCGTCGTTGGCCACGCGGTTGATCGCCTCGCGGCCGTTGTCGGCCCAGACGATGTCCATCCCGTGTTCTTCGAGCACCGTCGCCAGCGCGAAGATGTTGCGCATGTCGTCGTCGACGATCAGCACGCGCTTGCCGGCGAGCGGCTTGGCGGCTTCGTAGACGTTGTCGATCACGTTGCGCTTGAGCTCGGGCAACCGCGCCAGGCTGCGGTGCAGCGCGATCAGCGCGGCGTCGAACAGCTTGGGCGCGTCGTTCACCTCGTGCACCGTCACGCTCTCGTCGTCGTGCCAGGGCTGTTGGCCGGCCTTCTTGCCCTGGTACAGGATCAGGGGCAGCGGCCCGATGCTGGCCTGCGCGGCGATCGCGCGGCGGAACTCCCTCGGATCGGCGTCGGCAAATCCGTCTTCCAGCACCACCGCGTCGAAACGGCCCTGGTCCAGCGCCTGCAGCAGCTGCGGGCCGCTGGCCACGACGGTGACATCGACCTGTTCGCCTTCGATCTGGGCCAGCAGGTCGTTGCGAACCGCCTGGTCATCGACGGCGACGAGCAGGCTCTTTTCGGCGCGCGACACGTACCCGTGCAGCTTTTCCAGCATCGCGTCCAGCACTTCCTTGGAACGGATCGGCTTTTCCACGAACGCCAGGGCGCCGGACTTGAAAGCCCGGTCCTTGCTGTCGTCGGTGGAGATCACGCAGACCGGCACGTGGCGCAGCGACAGGTCGTGCTTCATGCGGTCCAGCACGCGCCAGCCGGCCATGTCGGGCAGGTGCATGTCGAGCGTCACCGCCGACGGCTTGTGCTGGTTGGCCAGCGTCAGGGCGCCGGCGCCCACGGTCGTGACCAGCCCCTTGAAGCCCTTGCTGCGGGCGGCGTCGAGCAGGAAGCGCGCGAAGGAAAGGTCGTTCTCCACGATCAGCAGCACGAGGTCGCCTTGCTGGATGGTGTCGCGGTCGTCATTGGCGACGTTGTCGGCGGCCAGCGAGTCCTCCGCGTCGTCCGATGCGCTGTCCACGGGCTCCAGCGGCGGCTGGGTCCTCGGCTGGGCCAGCCGCTTGGGCATGGTGGTGATGGTGGGATCGGGCCGGAGGTCCGAGGTGATCCGGCGCGCCATGCGCGTGGCCATGTAGACCAGCGGCAGGTACAGCGTGAAGGTGGAGCCCTGCCCCGGCGCCGAGATCAGGCGGATCTCGCCACCCAGCAGCTTCGACAGCTCCCGGCTGATCGCCAGTCCCAGGCCGGTGCCGCCGTACTTGCGGCTGGTGGAACCGTCGGCCTGCTGGAAGGCCTCGAAGATGATCTGCTGCTTGTCCGGCGAAATGCCGATGCCCGTGTCCGACACCGAGAAGGCCAGCACCTGCTGGGCGCGATTCAGGTCGTCGTTCTCGGTGTTCCAGCCGGCGAACACCTCTTCCACCGTCAGGGTCACGTGCCCCTGGTGGGTGAACTTGAAGGCGTTCGACAGCAGGTTCTTCAGGATCTGCTGCAGCCGCTTGGCGTCGGTGACCATGGAACCCGGCAGGTTGATGCCGGTGCGGACCGTGAAGTCCACGTTCTTGGCCTCGGCCACGTGGCGGAAGGTGCGCTCCACGTAAAGCTGCAGGTCCGACAGGCGCAACTCGTTGACGTCGACCACCACGGTGCCGGACTCGATCTTGGACAGGTCCAGGATGTCGTTGATCAGCATCAGCAGGTCGTTGCCGGACGAGTGGATCGTCTTGGCGAACTCGACCTGCTTGGTGGACAGGTTGCCGTCCGGGTTCTTGGACAGCT
>JAQGMY010000321.1 GCA_028292105.1 Ramlibacter sp. | reverse complement strand
CGGATCGCCGCTGGCGAAAGCGCTCAGCAGCCCCATCACCAGGATGCCGGCGACGAACTGCAGCGTGCCGGCCAGCGCCGAGGCGGTGCCGGCGATGGCGCCATGCTGGTCCATGGACAGGACCATGGTGGCCGGGACCACCAGCCCGAGGGCGCCGTAGCCGACGAACAAGAGGGCCAACAACACCGTCAGGCTGTCGACGCCCGCCAGCTGCAGGACCAGCGCCAGTGCCATCACCGCGGCATAGCTGGTCACCGCCACCTTCACCATGCCGGCCAGGCCGAAGCGCGCCCCCCAGCGGCCGGTCAGCTGGCTGACGCCGATGAAGGACGCCGCGTTGGCGGCGAAGGCCACGCTGTACTGGCGCGGGCTCAGCCCGTAATGGTCGATCAGCACGAACGAGGAGTTCGCCAGGTAGGCGAAGAAGCTCGCCATGCCGAAGCCCCCGATCAGGGCCAGGCCGAGAAAGTGCGTGTCGCGCAGCAGCACCCCATACCCGCGCAGGGCGCCGCCGAAACTGCTGCCCACGCGTTCTTCCGGCGCCCGCGTCTCCGGCAGGCTGGTGAACAGCAGCACGCCCGAGAACACTGCGATGCCGGCGACCGCCCAGAACACGGCGCGCCAGCCGAAGGCGTCGATCAGGAAGCTGCCGGAGAGCGGGGCCAGGATCGGCGAGACGCTGAACACCAGCATCAGCGTGGACATCAGGCGTGCCGCCTCGGTGCCGGTGTGCAGGTCCCGCACGATGGCGCGCGGGACCACCATCCCTGCGCAGGCGCCCAGCCCCTGGACAAAGCGCAGGGCGATCAGCGTCTGCACGTCCGGCGCCAGCGCGCAGCCGATGCTGCCGACGCCGAACAGCGCCAGCCCGAAATACAGCGGCGGCTTGCGCCCGAACATGTCCGAGAGCGGCCCGTAGATCACCTGCCCCGCGCCCAGTGCGAGAAAGAACGCGATCAGGGTGGCCTGCACCGCCGCCGGCGTCGCGCCCAGCGCCTGGCCGATCGTGGGCAGCGCCGGCAGGTACATGTCGATGGCGAACGGGCCGACGGCGGAGACCAGGCCCAGCACCAGGGCCAGGCCGAAAAAGGAAGAACGCATGCCTGGATTCTCTCCGGCGTCCGCTGCATGGCCGGTTGGCATGCCCAAGCGGCCGGCACGGCGCCGCCTCAGGACCTGAAGCTCATTGAAGCTTCTCGTCTTCCTTCTTCGCTTCCTCCATCGCCTTGGGCTCGAGCTCCTCGGCCGATCGGTTGAACCAGATGAAGGCGCCCCAGGCGGCCAGCAGCAGCGCCGAAGAGGCCAGCAGCGCGGCGGCGTAAAGCAGCTGCGCCAGGTCTTCATGCAGTGCCTTGAAGGTGGCGACGAGGCCTTCGATGGCCAAGGCGACCACCAGCACCACCAGGAAGCGGGACATGAAACGCCGCACCCGGGTGGGCGCACTCACATGCATCTCGCGCACCACTTCTTCCTCGGCGATCGTCTGCGCGATCTGCAGCGCGACCACCGCGGCCGCCAGCAGGCCGATCGCATCGATGATCTCCTGGGCGGCGTCGCGGTCCAGGCCCGCGGCGATGGCCTCCCAGCCGATCCGCGCGGCGGCGAACGTGAGCGCCAGGGCGGCACACAGGAACAGGGCCGCCATCAGGCCCTGCACCGCACCAAAGGCGGTCAGCATCCGCCGGGCGCGGCTGTCAGCCACCGAGTTCCCGCACGCGGTCCGAGTTGCTGGAGCTGCGCGAACCCTTCAGGTGCATCTCCACGTCCGCCACCTTGTCGCCCACCGCCTGCACGGCTTCGCGCAGTTGCTCCGGGGTGGCATCGAGCCGTTGGGCCCAACGCGCGGCCGCTTCTTGGTCCGCGAGATCGATGCGATCGGGCTCCACGCCCGGTTCGTTCTGCATGCCAGCTCTCCACGAAAGTTCCAGCCCGCCAAGCTACCGCAGCGGACCGCGACGGCCTGTAGGTCGCCGCCGCAGGCGCGGCCGCGCTGGGCCCGTATCATCGGCCCATGCCTGCTTATGCATTCGAGGCCGTCGACGGCGAAGGCGCCACCCAGAAAGGCGTGATCGAAGCCGACACCGCGCGTGCCGCCCGCGGCCTGCTCCGCGCCCGGGCCCTGGTGCCGCTGGAAGTTCGGCCGGTCTCCTCCGGCCACGCGCCGGGCGGCTCCAAGGTGCTGTTCAGCCGGGCCGTGTTCAGTTCGACCACGCTGTCCATCTGGACGCGCCAATTGGCCGGCCTGGTCGGCTCCGGCCTGACGCTGGAGCGCGCCTTGACCGCGCTGGCCGATGAAGCGGAGAACGAACAGCAGAACCACCTCATCGCCGCCTTGCGCGCCGAGGTCAATGCGGGCTCATCGTTCGCCAAGGCACTGGCCCGCTTCCCGCGCGAGTTCGCCGACATCTATGTGGCGGTGGTCGGCGCCGGCGAGGCCAGCGGTCACCTGGGCGCCGTGCTCGAGCGGCTGGCCGACGACCTGGAAGAACGGCAGGCGCTCAACTCCAAGTTGCTGGCAGCAACCCTTTATCCGGCGATCGTGACCGTGGCGGCGCTGGCGATCGTGCTGCTGCTGATGACTTACGTGGTGCCGCAAGTGGCCAACGTGTTCGCCGGCAGCAAGCACGCCCTGCCCTTGCTGACCGTGGCCATGCTCGCCTTCAGTTCCTTCGTGCGCAGCTGGGGCATCGTGATGCTGGTGGTGCTGGCGGCCGCCTTCGGCGTGCTGCGGCTGATGCTGCGCAACGCCGCCTTTCGCGAGCGCTTCGACGCCGGCTGGCTGAACCTTCCCCTGGTGGGGCGGCTCTCGCGCCAGTACAACGCGGCCCGCTTCGCCGGCACCCTGGCGATGCTGGCCGGCGCCGGTGTGCCCATCCTCAAGGCGCTGCAGGCTGCGGCCGAAACGCTCGGCAACCGCGCCATGCGCGCCGATGCGCTCGACGCCCTGGTGCTGGTGCGCGAGGGCGCGCCACTGGCTTCCGCCATCGCGCAGAAGAAGCGCTTTCCCGGCTTGCTCGGCATGTTCGCCCGCCTGGGTGAGCAGACCGGCCAGTTGCCGGCCATGCTGCAGCGCGCCGCCAACCAGCTTTCCGCCGAAGTGCAGCGCCGGGCGCTGCAGCTGGCGACGCTGCTCGAGCCGCTGCTGATCGTCGGCATGGGCCTGATCGTGATGCTGATCGTGCTGGCGGTGCTGCTGCCGATCATCCAGCTGAACCAGTGGGTGAAGTAAAGCCATGGCCGCCATGTCCCTCGATGACAAGCTGGTGGTGGCGATCTCCTCGCGTGCGCTGTTCGACTTCGAGGAAGAAAACCGGGTCTTCGAAAGCGGCGACGCCGCCGGCTACATGCAGCTGCAACTGCAGCGCCTCGACAAGCCGGCGGCCCCCGGCATCGCGTTCTCGCTGATCCGCAAGCTGCTGGCGTTCAATGACGCCGGCATGCAGCGGGTCGAGGTGGTGGTGCTGTCGCGCAACGACCCGGTATCGGGGATGCGCGTGTTCCGCTCGGCCAAGGCGGCCGACATCCAGCTGCAGCGCGGCGTGTTCACGCAGGGCCGCTCGCCCTTCGGCTACCTGCGGCCGCTGCGCGCGCACCTGTTCCTCTCTGCCAATGCCGACGACACGCGCCAGGCGCTGGCCGCGGGCTACCCGGCCGCGCGCGTGCTGACCGAGTCGGTGCTGGCCAGTGCCAACTACCCCAACGAAGTGCGAATCGCGTTCGACGGCGACGCCGTGCTGTTCTCGGACGAAGCCGAGCGGGTGTTCCAGGACGGCGGCCTCGATGCCTTCCAGAAGCACGAGGCCAGCAAGGCGACGCAGGCGCTACCCGGCGGCCCGTTCAAGCCCTTGCTGACCGCCCTGCACCGGCTGCAGCAGGCGGGCAACGAACGCATGCGCATCCGCACGGCGCTGGTGACGGCGCGCAGCGCGCCGGCGCACGAACGCGCGATCCGCACGCTGATGGAGTGGAAGATCCACGTCGACGAAGCGATGTTCCTCGGCGGCCTGGACAAGGGTCCTTTCCTGCGCGAGTTCGAACCCGATTTCTTCTTCGACGACCAGACGCGGCACGTGGTGAACGCGGCGCTGCACGTGCCATCCGGGCATGTGTCGTCCGGGATCGCGAACGTATTGGCCTGAAAGCGGACAAGGACGCGGAGCGTCCGGTTGTCAAGTTTTTGTCTTTCAGCGTGCCACCCGGGATTCCCGCCGCGCGATCCAGATCGTCGACGCGCAGATCACCACACCGCCGATCAGCGTCGAGCGGCTCGGCTCGTCGCCGAAGGCCAGCCAGCCGACCAGCGTCGCCCAGATCAGGTCCAGGAACTTGACCGACTGCGTGGCGGAAATGTCGGCGGCCGCATACGAACGCG
>JAQGMY010000269.1 GCA_028292105.1 Ramlibacter sp. | reverse complement strand
GGCCGCAGCCTGCTCCCAGGCGCCGGAGGCGAACCAGGGATTTCCCTGCAGGTACTCACGCAGCATCGCCAGGCCATCGAGACCCCAGAACAAGCGCCCATCCACTTCGCAGGTAGGCACGCCGAACACACCGTGCGCCAGGGCGAGTTCCGTGTTTGCCTTCAATTCAGCCTTCACGTCATTCGCAGCCACTGCGCGCGCGGGCTGCAGCAACTGCCGCAGCTCCTGCAGGAGCTCAGCATCGGCGGCGTCCGCACCCCCGCGCCAGACGTGCCGAAAGACGGTCTCCGCGACATGCCGATTGACCAGCCCGTCCCGTCCACAAGCCAGCGCCAGGCGCAGGGCGCCCAGCGGGTTGAACGGATGCGCGGCCGGCAGCTGCATCGGCACACCCTGCGCATGCGCCGTCCACAAGACCTGGCGATAAGTCCAATCGCGCTTGGGCGGGATCTCCGCCGGACCGAGCTGCCCGTGGTGCTTGAGCAAGGCCGCGAACAGCACCGGCCGATAGTCCGTGCGGTAGCTCAGGCCCTTGAGCGCCACCGGCAACTTCTCGAAGGCGAGATAGGCGTAAGGGGAGATGAAGTCGAAGAAGAAGGTGATCTGTTTCATGAGCCCTCCACCCGCTGCAGCAGCCGCGCCCAGGTGGACCGTCGCTGCGCATCGGTGGCCCCGCCCCACTCGGCGATCTCGTCCAGGGTCCGCAGACAACCCTCGCACAATCCGGTCACCGCATCCATGCGGCACACCGAGATGCATGGTGACGGCGCTTGCGGCAGGCGGTCCAGTTCGCCGGCCCTTTCGAGCAGCAAGGCCGCCACGCTGCCCGGCACCACGTTCATGCGACCGGCACCTGCACCACGTCCGCCACCGGCGCGCCGGTCAGCCGCTCGAGGTCGCGCGGATGCAGCCTGAACACGCCGTGGGGATGCCCTGCCGCGGCCCAGATCTCGTCGAAGCGGAACAGGTCGCGATCGATCAGCGTCACCGGCGGATGCGCGTGCGCCACGGGGGACACGCCGCCGATGGAAAAACCGGTGCGCGCCTTGACGAAGTCGGCATCCGCGCGACCGGTCTCGCCGACGATCGCATCCACCTTCTTCTCGTCGACGCGCCGGTCACCCGACGTGATCACCAGCACCGCGGCATCGTCGGCCTTGCGGCGAAAGATGATGCTCTTGGCGATCTGCCCCAGGGCGATGCCCAGCGCATCGGCGGCCTGCTGCGCCGTTCGCGCGGCGTCGTCCAGCATCACGGGACCGTGCGGATGGCCTTGTTCCTGCAGCAGCCGGGCGACGCGCTGCATGCCCTCGGGCATCGAAGTCAATTCGGCGCCGCACATCGTCAAGCCGCCCGCTGGTTCAACAGCGCGGTGGCAGCGCGGGAGTTCGGCTTGCGCCCGAGGAAGTCGCTGATGTACTTGCCAGCGTCGATCAGCTTGTCCAGATCGATGCCGGTGTCGATCTCCATGCCGTGCAGCATGTAGACGACGTCCTCGGTGGCGACGTTGCCGGTCGCGCCCTTGGCGTAAGGACAGCCGCCCAGCCCGGCGACCGACGAGTCGTACTGCCAGATGCCCATCTCGAGGCAGGCCATGGTGTTGACCAGCGCCTGGCCGTACGTGTCGTGGAAGTGTCCGGAGACGTCCTGCAGTTCGTAGTGCTTCAGCGCCGCTTCCATCGCACGGCGCACGACGCGCGGGGTGCCGACCCCTATCGTGTCGGCCACGCCGAGGTGCTGCACGCCGATGCCCTTCATGAGGCGGGCGACGCGCTCGACCTCCTCGGCCGAGACCTTGCCCTGGTACGGGCAGCCCACCGCCACCGACAGCGCGCCCCGCACGTAGATGCCGTTGGCGCGCGCAGCCTCCACCACGGGGGCGAAGCGCTCGATGCTCTCGGCGATCGAGCAGTTGATGTTGCGCTGGCTGAAGGCCTCGCTGGCCGCGGCGAAGACGACGATCTCGTCCGGCCTGCAAGGAATGGCCGCTTCGAGCCCCTTCATGTTGGGCGTCAGCACGGAGTAGCGCACGCCCGGCTGGCGGCGGATACCCGCCATCACTTCGGCGTTGTCGGCCATCTGCGGCACCCACTTGGGCGACACGAAGCTGGTGACCTCGATCTCCCTGAGCCCGGCGTCCTGCAGGCGGTGCACCAGCTCGATCTTGACCGCCGCCGGCACCGGCTCCTTCTCGTTCTGCAAGCCGTCGCGCGGGCCCACGTCGACGAGCTTGACCTGGCTGGGGTAGTTCATGGTGGAAGTATCCTCCAACACCTCCCGTCATTCCCGCGAAGGGGGAATGACGCTGCCCGTCCTCAAACCGCGATCTTCAACAGCTCCGCGCCCTCGGCCACCTGATCGCCCGGCGCGTACAGCAGCTCTGCCACCGTGCCGTCCGCCGGCGCGGCGATCGTGTGTTCCATCTTCATGGCCTCCATGACCGCCAGCGCCTGGCCCTTGCTGACCTTGTCGCCGGCCTTCACCGAGAAGGAGACGACCTTGCCCGGCATCGGCGCGGTCAACCGGCCGCCTTCTGCCACGCCCTCCCCGGCATGCGCCAGCAGGTCGATGGACACGATCTGGGCGGCGCCGCGGGCGGTGAAGACATGGTCGGTCTCGCCCAGGGTGTAGATGAGGGCACGGGTGCGCTGGTCGCCGTGGCCGATCTCCAGGCCGGACCCTTGCCGGCGGAACGTGAGCGGAAAGGACCGGCCATTCACCGTGAGTTGCAGGCCGCCGTCATGCGAGGTGACGAGTTGTGCCTTCGCCTGCTCGCCGCCGAACTGGAACTCCAGCCGGCGCGTTGCCACCCCGTGCGACCGCCAGCCGTCGCGGCGGCTGAAGGGGTCGTTGCCCTCCAACGCCTGTTCGTCCAGCAGGGTCTGCGCCACGGCGGCCGCCGCCGCCAGCTCCAGCCCCACCGGCTGCTGGTTGAACAGCACCGCGGCCTCGCGCGGGATCAGCGCCGTGTCGAGGTCGGCCTGGGCAAACGAGCGGCTCTGCACCACGTGCCGCAGGAACTGCACGTTGGTGGCCAGCCCGACGATGTGCGTTGCCGCCAGTGCCTCGTCCAGCCGCGCCAATGCCTGCTCGCGCGTGTCGGCATGGACGATCAGCTTGGCGATCATGGAGTCGTAATAAGGGGAGATCGCGTCCCCTTCACGGACACCGTCGTCGATGCGCACCGGAGCGCGCTCGAAGCTGCTGCATTCCGGTTTCCGGTAGACGCGCAGCGTCCCGGTGGCCGGCAGGAAGTTGTTGTCCGGGTTTTCGGCGCAGATGCGCGCCTCGATCGCATGGCCGTCGATGCGCAGCTGTTCCTGGCGCAGCGGCAAGGGTTCGCCGCAGGCGACCCGCAGTTGCCACTCGACCAGGTCCAGGCCGGTGATCGCTTCCGTCACCGGATGTTCGACCTGCAGCCGCGTGTTCATCTCCATGAAGAAGAAGTTCATCGAATCCCCGCGCGAGGAATCCACGGACTTTGCCTGTTCGACGATGAATTCCACCGTGCCGGCGCCGACGTAGTTCACCGCCCTCGCCGCGGCCACGGCGGCTTCGCCCATCTGCTTGCGCAGCGCCGGGGTCATGCCCGGCGCGGGCGCCTCCTCCAGCACCTTCTGGTGGCGGCGCTGCACCGAGCAATCGCGCTCGAACAGGTACACGTAATTGCCCTGGCTGTCGCCGAACACCTGGATCTCGATGTGGCGCGGCCGGGTGACGTACTTCTCGACCAGCACGGCCTCGTCGCCGAAGCTGTTGCGGGCCTCGCGCTGGCACGACGCCAGCGCGGCCGCGAAGTCCTCGGCCTTGTCCACCGTCCGCATGCCCTTGCCGCCGCCGCCCGCGCTGGCCTTGATCAGCACCGGGTAGCCGATGCGACCGGCTTCGCGCGCGAGCAGGGCCGGAGCCTGGTCGGCGCCGTGGTACCCGGGCACCAGCGGCACGCCCGCCTTCTCCATCAGCTGCTTGGACTGCGCCTTCAGGCCCATGGCCCGGATCGCCGAAGCCGGCGGTCCGATGAAGACCAGCCCGGCTTCGAGGCACGCACTGGCAAAGGCTTCGTTCTCGCTGAGGAAGCCGTAGCCCGGATGGATCGCTTGCGCCCCGGTTGCCTTCGCCGCCTCGATGATCCGCTCCCACCGCAGGTAGCTGTCCTCGGGCGCGCTGCCGCCGATGTGCACGGCCTCGTCGCAGGCCTGCACGTGCTTGGCCGCGGCATCGGCATCCGAATACACGGCGACCGTCTTGACGGCCATGCGGCGCGCGGTTGCCGCCACCCTGCAGGCAATCTCCCCGCGATTGGCAATGAGGATCTTCTTGAACATCAGCCCAGCTCCCGCGGCATCGGCCGCCCCTTGAAGAATCCGGCGAGGCCGCCCAGTACCTTGCGCAGGAAACGGACCAGCACGGTGAGTAGCACCACGGCGAGCACGACGCTGACCACCAGCACGATGCCGAACGCGACCGGATGCGCGGCCGACAGCCACAGCATGAACACCACCATGCCGTCTTCGGCCAGCGACACGGCCACGTTGGAAAAAGGCTCCGGCGATGTGTTCACCGCCGCCCGCGTCGTCATCTTGGTGGCGTGGCTGGTGGCGGCGAGGCCGCCGCCCAGCAGCGCAGCGATCCAGGCCATCGCCTGGCTGTCGGCACCGAGGGCACCGGCCGCCAGCGCCGCTCCGGCCGGGATGCGGATGACGGTGTGGATTGCATCCCAGATCGAATCCACGAACGGGATCTTGTCGGCGAAGAACTCGACGAACAGCATGAAGCCACTCGCCACCAGCACGCCGGGGTGTTGCAGCATCTGCAGGCCGGACGGCAGGTCGAGCCAGCCCATGAAGCCCGCCATGCCGGTCAGGAAGACCGCCGCATACAGCCGGAAGCCGCTGGCCCAGCCGAGGGCGGCCGCCAGCGCCAGCAGCTGCGGCGCGTCCATCAGGTGACCGAGCGGCTCCATGCGGTCAGCCCAGCAGCCAGTTCGGCTTGCGCTTGCCCAGGAACGACTGCACGCCTTCGCGGCCTTCGTCGCTGGCGCGGATATCGGCGATGCTTTCGACCGTGCGGCGCACCAGCCCCGCCGAGATCTCCTGGCCGGCGACGTCGTGCAGCAAGGCCTTGCAGGCCTTGACCGCTTCGGGACCGGCTTGCACCAGCGCCTGCGCCATCGCATCGACCCGGGCGTCGAGATCCTCGGCCTTCACCACCTCGTGGACGAAGCCGATGCGCAGCGCCTCGGCCGCGCTGAAGCGCTCCGCCGTCAGGAAGTAACGGTGCGCCGCCCGCGCGCCCATCGCGCGGAGCACGTAGGGACTGATGGTCGCCGGGATCAGCCCCAGCTTCACTTCGCTCAGGCAGAACTGCGCCGTGTCGACCGAAATCGCCATGTCGCAGGCAGCCACCAGCCCGGTGCCGCCGGCGTAGACGTCGCCCTGGATCCGGGCGATGGTGGGCTTCGCACAGCGGTACAGGACCTCCAGCATGCGCGCCATCCCGCCGGCATCCTTGATGTTGTCGTCGCGGGTGTAGTCGGCCATGCGCCTCATCCAGTTCAGGTCGGCGCCGGCGCAGAAGGAGGAGCCGTTGCCGGCCAGCACCACGCAGCGCACCTCGTCGCGCTTGGCGAGTTCGGAGAAGACGGCCGTCAGTTCGGCGATGACTTCGTCGTTGAATGCGTTGCGCATCTCGGGCCGGTCCAGGGTGACGGTCTCCACGCCGCGGTCGAATTTCAGGGTCAGGTGTTTCATCGTTGGTTCCTCAGTACCGCTTGGCCGCTTCTTCCAGCATCACTTCCGTGGCGCCGCCGCCGATGGCCAGCACGCGCGCATCGCGCCAGAGTCTCTCGACGGCCGTCTCGCGCATGTAGCCCATGCCGCCGTGGAACTGCTGGCAGGTCTGCAGCACTTCGTTGACGAGTTCGCCGGTCAGCGCCTTGAGCATGGACACATCCTGCACGATTTCGTGGCCCTGCGTGACCCGCCAGGCGCAGTGGTACATGAACTGCCGCGCCGCCCGCGTCCTGGCATCGAGCATCGCAAGGCGCTGGCGGATCGTCTGCTGTTGCCACAGCGGGCCGCCGAAGGCCTGGCGCTGCCGCACGTGGTCGAGCGTCCGCTGCAGCGCCTGCTGGCAGTGGCCCACCGCCATGGCCGCCAGGGCGATCCGTTCGGTCTGGAAGTTCTGCATGACCGAATAGAAGCCCTTGCCTTCTTCACCCAGCAAGTTGGCCGCCGGCACACGGACGTTGTCGAACACCAGTTCCGCGGTATCCGAAGACAGCCAGCCACTCTTCTTGAGCGCGCGGCCTACGGTGAAGCCGGGCGTGCCTTTCTCGACGATGAACATCGAGACCTCGCGCTTTCCGGGCCCTGACTTGGCGGCCACGAAGTAGAGATCGGCGTGGACACCGTTGGTGATGAAGATCTTGGTGCCGTTCAGGACCCACTCGTCCCCGTCCTTGCGGGCGGCGGTGCGGATACCGGCGACATCCGACCCCGCCCCGGGTTCCGTGATCGCCACGGCCGTGATCAGCTCACCCGCCGTCACGCGCGGCAGGTACTTGTCCTTTTGCGCGGCGTTGCCCGCGTGGTGCAGGTGGGGCCCGGCCATGTCGGTGTGGACCAGCACGGTGATGATGAAGCCGCCGAAGGTGGATTGCGACAGCGCCTCGGCGAACACCAGGTTGCTCATGGCATCGGCGCCGCCGCCGCCGTACGCCGGCTCGAACATCAACCC
>JAQGMY010000138.1 GCA_028292105.1 Ramlibacter sp. | reverse complement strand
CCGCGCCGGCGGGCGGCGGTGTGGCGCCGCTGGCGCCGGTGGCGGGCGGGGGTGCGGTCGCGCTGGTGGTGCACTGCACGGCGCTGGACAGCGGGTTGGTCCACGCATTGCAGCGGTAGAAGTAGATCTGCCAGTCTTCCAGCGGCGTGATCGCCACCTCGCGCGCGCGCACCGCCTCGCTCGGGTTTTGCGACCAGAGATCCGCCTGGTTCCAGGCCAGGTCGAGGTCGCCGCGGCTGGTGAAGGAGGCGGACTCCCAACGCAGCCAGCGGCCCTCGCGGCGGGTCCAGGCCACCACGCGGGCACCATCCGTGGCCGACAGGCTGCTGCGGCGCGTGAGGCGCAGCACCCGGCCGTTCCACTGCAAGGCCGGCGCCGGTGCATATTCGACGATGGCATCCAGGTCCGCGGCCCACTGGCCGAGTCCAGCCTGCAGCGTGAGCACGTCATCGGCGCGCGCTTCGACCTGCTGGCGCGCGCGCATCATGCCGTCGAGGCCGCGCCAGCTGAGGCCGGCCATGACCGCCAGCGCGAACAGCGACACCAGCAGTTCGACCAGCGTGAAGCCGCGGGCACGCCGCATCAATAGCGCCCCACGACGGTCGACAGCCTGACGATGGGCGAGTTGCTCTCGAACACCTGGGCGTCCACGCGGCGGAAGCTGGGGTTCGGCGTGGCCGCCACCTTCATCACCACGCGGAAGGTCTGGCCGACCTGCTCGCAGGCGGTTTCGCTTTCGCCGACGTTGGGGAACTGGCGCGCCAGCCGCAGCGCGGTGAGCTCGTTTTCGGCGCAGATGTGGGCCAGCATCACGTCCGACTGGCGCTGGGCGTTGTTGGTGAGGGCGGTGGTGGCCTGCAGGCCGGCGACCAGCGCGATGGCCACGATGCCCAGGGACACCAGCACTTCGATCAGCGTGAAGCCGCGGCTGGCTTTCATGGCGTGGCGGGTGCGACGGTGAAAGGCCTCAGGCCGTCGGTGGCGATGCGGACGACGCGCTCGGGATGTTCGGCGCTGGTCAGCGTCAGGGTCTGGGGCGGGATGAGGGGCTCGGGACCCAGGATCAGCAGGGGCCGCCCCACCACGCGGGTGCCGGGGTCCAGCCAGCGCTGGGGCAGCGCCTCGCGCGCCACGCCTTCGAAGCGGAAGCCTTCCTCCGTCGCCACCCAGCGCACCGGCTGGCCGCTCAGGCGCGAGCGGGCGCGGCCGGATTCGAGCAGGGCGGCGAGGCGCTGGGCCTCCCGGTCCAGGACGGCGCCCGTGTTGTCACGCAAGGCGAAAGCGACGCCCGCGGAGGCGATGGCGATGATGGAGATCACCACCAGCAGTTCGAGCAGCGTGAAGCCGGCGATGAACAGGCGGTGCGAGCGCGGCAGGCTGCTACTGCCAGGAGCCGATGTCGGCATTCTTGCCCTCGCCGCCCGGCTGGCCGTCGGCGCCCAGCGACATCACGTCGATCTCGCCTTTGACGCCGGGATTCAGGTACTGGTAGGGCCGGCCCCAGGGATCGTTGGGCAGTTTCTCCAGGTACGGCTTCCAGTTCGGCGGCACCGGCGGCGTGCCGGGCTTGGCGATCAGCGCCTGCAGCCCCTGTTCGCCGGTGGGGTAGCGCTGGTTGTCGAGCTTGTAAAGCTTGAGTGCCTGCATCACGTTGTTGACGTCCGTGCGCGCGGCGGTGGCGCGCGCGTCGTCGGCGCGGTCCAGGACGTTGGGCACGATCAGCGCGGCCAGCACGCCGATGATGACCAGCACCACCATCAGTTCGATGAGGGTGAAGCCCGCGGCGGCGACCCGGGTCGCGCGGGAGCGGGAGCGGGCGCGGTTGGAGTAAGCAAGGTTGGACAGCATTGCTTCAATGATAATCCTCGCATGTTGACTGCGACCCCTGCAACGTGGACGGTGCGTGGCGCCACTTTCGCGCTCTCCGCGCTGGCTGCCGCGTGCACGGTCTACTGGGGTCTCAAGCTCGGCGGTAGCGCAGGACAGGTGAACGCGCCGGTCGCCGGCCCGCGGCAGGTGGCCACCGCCGATCCGACCGCCATCGCGCGCCTGCTCGGGAGCGCGCCGACCGCCGGCAGCGGACCCTCGACGACGCCGGTGGCCAGCCTCGCCAGCCGTTTCCAGTTGGTCGGCGTCGTCGCCGGCGAGCGCTCGGGCGCGGGCGCCGCCGTGATCGCGGTCGACGGCAAGCCGGCCCGGCCCTACCGCGTGGGGGCCGCGCTGGACGAAGGGCTGCTGCTGCAGTCGGTGCGGGGGCGCACGGCAACCATCGCGGCCCAGCCCTCCGGCCCGGCGCTGGTCACGCTGGAACTGCCGCCACTCAAGCAGTGAGTCAGCGCACGGCGATCGCCGCGCCGAAGTAGAACGCCAGCTCGCAGACCTGCTGCACCGCGCCGGTCGAAGCGGCGGCCGCATCGAGCTGCCGCCTGCGGCAGTAGCGGTACATGAGGATGGCCGCGGCGGCCATGAGGACCAGCGCCGCGACCAGCGCAGCCACGCCGGCCGCGGGCACCAGCAAGAGCAGGGGGATGACGGCCCACAGGCCGCCGGTGCGCAAGCGCGCCGGCTCGTGCCCGCCGTCGGCTTCCAGCCAATGCGCCACCAGCAGCGAGGTCGCAAGCGAGACGACGGGGCCGGCGAACAGCACCGCGACCACCGCCGGCTCGGATGCGGCGGCGATGGCGGCCAGCACCGTGATCTTGCCCGCCAGCACCAGGTACAGCACCAGCGGCTCGGTGGCGCCGGCGAGCGCCCGTTCCTGTTGCGCGCGGGTGAAGTACAGCGTCGCCATCATGCTGGCCACCGCCGCGACGGCGGGGCCCCAGGGATTGCCACGCAGGGCCAGGGCGACGATGGCGAACGACAGGCAGGCGGCCAGGCCGATCACCCAGCCCGCGCCCGGCAGGTGCACGGCGCTCGCGCGCAGCATGTCGGCGTCGGGTTCCGCCGGCGGCGCCAGGCTGCCATGCAGGCGCAGCCGGGTCGCCCGGTGCAATGCCAGGGAGCAGTGGAGGCCGAAGCGGCTCAGGTTGTGGCGAAGGGTGGGCACCCGCCGATGCTAACCAGACCCGGCTCCCCGTGGGGTCAGCTGCGCAGGAACAGCCCGTACACCGGGTTGTGGGTCTCGTCGACGTAGGGGAAACCAAGCTCGTCGAGGAAATCCTGGAAAGCCTTGTCGTCGCTGGCCGGCACCTGCAGGCCGACCAGGATGCGGCCGTAGTCCGCGCCCTGGTTGCGGTAATGGAACAGCGAGATGTTCCAGCTGGGGCGCATGTGCGAGAGGAAGCGCATCAGCGCGCCCGGCCGCTCGGGGAACACGAAGCGCAGCAGGCGCTCGTCCTGCGCCAGGGGCGACGGCCCGCCGACCATGTGCCGCACGTGCTCCTTGGCGAGTTCGTCATGGGTCAGGTCCAGCGCCTCGAAGCGATGGCGCGTGAAGTTGGCGGCGATCCTGGTCGACTCCCCCTTGCCGTGGGTGGTGAGGCCGACGAACACGTGGGCCTTCTGCGCGTCGCTGATGCGGTAGTTGAAGGCGGTGACGTTGCGCGGGCCGCCGGGCAAGGTGCCGATCAACTCGCAGAAGCGCCGGAAGCTGCCGCGCTCCTCGGGAATGGTGACGGCGAACAGGGCCTCGCGTTCCTCGCCCACCTCGGCGCGCTCGGCGACGAAGCGCAGGCGGTCGAAGTTCATGTTGGCGCCGCAGAGGATGGCGGCGTAGGTCTCCCCGCGCGGCTTGCGTGCCGCCACGTACTGCTTGATGGCGGCCACCGCCAGTGCGCCGGCGGGCTCCACGATGCTGCGGGTGTCGACGAACACGTCCTTGATGGCCGCGCAGACGGCGTCGGTGTCGACCAGCATGAATTCGTCGACCAGCTCGCGGGTGAGGCGGAAGGTCTCCTCGCCCACCAGCTTGACGGCGGTGCCGTCGGAGAACAGGCCGACGTCGCCGAGGGTGACGCGTTTGCTGGCGGCCACCGACTGCATCATCGCGTCGGAGTCGCTCATCTGGACGCCGATCACCTTCACTTCCGGCCGCACCGCCTTGATGTAGCTCGCCACGCCGGAGATCAGGCCGCCGCCGCCGATCGCCACGAAGACGGCGTCGAGCGGGCCCTGGTGCTGGCGCAGGATCTCCATGGCGATGGTGCCCTGGCCCGCGATCACGTCCGGGTCGTCGAAAGGGTGCACGAAGGTGAGGCCTTCGCGCTCGCAGACCAGCATCGCTTCGGCGTGGGCATCGGAGTAGCTGTCGCCGTGCAGGAGCACCTCGCCGCCGAGGGTCTTGACCGCGTCGATCTTCAGCTGCGGCGTGGTCACCGGCATCACGATCACCGAACGCGCGCCCATCTTGTGGGCGGCCAGCGCCACGCCCTGGGCGTGGTTGCCGGCCGAGGCGCAGATCACGCCGCGCTGCAGCTGCTCCGGCGTGAGGTGCGCCATCTTGTTGTAGGCGCCGCGCAGCTTGAAGCTGAAGACCGGCTGCTGGTCTTCGCGCTTGAGCAGCACCTTGTTGTGCAGCCGGCGGCTGAGGTTCCTGGCCAGCTCCAGCGGCGACTCGATGGCCACGTCGTAGACGCGCGCGGTCAGGATCTTCTTGAGGTAATCCTCCGGCTGCAGGTGTTTTTTCATGTCGCGGAAATCATAAGGGCCGCTGCCGGGCTCGGCCGGACGCAGAAAAAAGCCCCCGAACCTTGCGGTCCGGGGGCTAATCCACCAAAGGAGGAGGTGGAGGAGACAACCGTGCGGCCTGTTGCGGGGGCGGTCCGGACCGAGGTCCTGTCGAGCCACCTTCGCAGGCGGGGCTTAGCGAAATCGCTATGCTGTGAAGCCAGTATAGCCATGATTTTGCTGCGTCGCACAAGGCGTGTTGCGCCGCAGCACAGCGTTGGCGGGATTTGTTGGCGCCCAGCGCGCCTGAACGAGGATCGATCGGATGGAATGCACTGTGACGTGGACGGGCGGTACCGGCGCGCGTTCGGCAATGGGCTTCGTGGCGGAGACGGGCAGCGGCCACGTTCTCGCCATGGATGGCGCGCCCGACGACGCGCGGCCGGAGAACGGCGGGCGTAACCTGGCGCCGCGGCCGATGGAGACGGTGCTGGCCGGCACCGGCGGTTGCACGGCATACGACGTGGTCCTGATCCTCAAGCGCGGCCGCCACGATGTGCGCGGCTGCTCCGTCAGGCTGGAGGCGGAGCGTGCGCCGGTCGATCCCAAGGTGTTCACGAAGATCCACATGCACTTCACGGTGCGGGGCCGCAAGCTGCCCGCGGCTGCGGTCGAACGCGCGATCGCCATGAGTCACGAGAAATACTGCTCGGCGAGCGCCATGCTCGCCAGGACCGCCGACATGACGACCAGCTTCGAACTGGTCGAGGACCCGGCCGACCAGGCCTAGGGACTAGATGTAGTGCGCGGTGGTGGTCATCACCTTGGCCGCCGCGCGCATGGCGGTCTTCACCGCCTGCGGCAATTCGGCCGCGCCGCTGGCGAGCGCCTGCCGGCCGTGCGCGGCCTCGTCTTCCTTCATCTGCGCCACGATCGCCCGGGAAGCGTGATCGCCCGCCGGCAGCCGGTCGAGGTGTCCTTCGAGGTGCGACTCCACCTGCCGCTCCGTTTCGAGCACGAAACCAAGGCTGACCGCGTCGCCCAGGCGGCCGGCCAGCAAGCCGAGGCCGAAAGCGCCCGCATACCAGAGGGGATTGAGCAGCGAGGGGCGGGAGCCCAGGTCGTCCAGCCGGTTGCGTGTCCAGGCCAGGTGGTCGTTCTCCTCGCGGGCGGCCTGCCGGAACTGGGCGCGGAGGTTCTCGTCCCGGGTCGCCATCGCCTGCGCCGTGTAAAGGGCCTGCGCGCAGATCTCGCCGACGTGATTCACCCGCATCAACGCGGCGGCGTGGCGCTTTTCCTGCGCCCCCAGGTGGGTCGACTCGGCCGGCACCACCGGGCAGGGGCGCGTGCCTCGCGGCGTGGCGAAAAGGGTGCGAAGCGCCTGGTCGAGCGCGCCGATGAAACGGTCCATCGAGCCAGTTTAAGGTCGTAAAAGGACCGGCGCAGGGCTTCCTGCCGACCAGCGTAGGTTTTTGGCATGCGAAACGGTCTTGACCCGATGTTGCGTCCGGTGTACTCAGCCGTTCGATTCTTGTTGCCCGCTTGCAACGAAACGCATCATTGCCGCCTAAATCCTTTGCGTCGGAAAAGTCCGTCTGGTGCAATAGCGTCAACCTTCCAAAAGGAGGTCGGCCCGGGGATCCGGTGGGAGCGCGAACGTGCCTGCATTCGTACCCCATGCGTAACCGGAGCCCTATGTTTAACCTTGGAGAAACTTGCATGAAAAAGTCCCTGATTGCGCTGGCTGTGATGGCTGCCGCGGGTGCGGCTTCCGCCCAGTCGTCGGTCACCCTGTTCGGCGTCGTTGACGCGACGCTCGCCTACGGTCGCGCCAGCGGCGCGGGCGGCTCCAGCCTGACCCAGCTGACGAACTCGGGCTACAACAGCTCGCGCCTCGGCTTCCGTGGCACGGAAGACCTGGGCGGCGGCATGTCTGCCTCCTTCTGGCTGGAAGCCGGCATCAGCAACGACGACGGTCGTGCCGGTGGTGGCATCCCCGCTGGTAACCAGGGCATCACCGCCGCTGCGAACACCGGCCTGAACTTCAACCGCCGCTCCACCGTGAGCCTGGGCGGCACCTGGGGCGAAATTCGCCTGGGCCGTGACTACACCCCGTCGTTCTGGAACCTGACGATCTTTGATCCGTTCGGCACCAACGGCGTCGGCACCACCATGACCCTGGTCGGCCCGGCCGGCGGCAACGGCGTTGGCGCCAATGCGCTGGTTCCGTTCGGTCAAGGCACCTCCGGCGTGCTGGTCCGTGCTTCCAACTCCATCGGCTACTTCCTGCCGGCGAACCTGGGCGGCTTCTACGGCCAAGTCCAGTACGCGCTGGGTGAGAACCTGAACAACGGCGCCGCGACGGAAGACGACGGCCGCAGCTTCGGCGCCCGTCTCGGCTTCGGCCAAGGCCCGTTCAACATCGCTGGCTCCTGGCAGCGCACCACGTTCGCGACGACCGCCACTGCTGGCGACTTCACGACGTGGAGCCTGGCTGGTCAGTGGGACTTCGGCATGGCCAAGCTGATGGGCCAGTTCGTTCGTGACGAGCGCGAGAGCCTGGTCAACACCGACGGCCGCGGCTGGCTGGTCGGTACGCTGGTGCCGGTCGGCGCTGGTGAGATCCGCGCTTCGTACTCCGAGTACCGCATCGACGCCGGTGCCGGCGCTGACCCGCGCTCGCGCAAGCTGGCCCTGGGTTACGTGCACAACCTGTCCAAGCGCACCGCCCTGTACGCCACCGTGGCCCGCGTGAAGAACACCAACGGCGCCGCTGTTGCGCTGAACGGCTCGACCTACGGTGCCGGCGTCGTGAACGCCAGCTCCACCGGCTACGACCTGGGCATCCGCCACAGCTTCTGATTTTCGAACCGGCCGCAAGGCCGGTGCAGAGAACAAGAAACTTGAAAAGCCGCCTTCGGGCGGCTTTTTTTTGGAACATCGGAAATGACCCTCCTGGAATCCTCCCGTCGGCAAGCACGCTTGGCGCCGGCGTTGTTGTTGCCCCTGCTGCTGGCCGCCTGTGCTGCCGTGCCGCCAGTGCCGCCCGGTATGGCTGCAAGTCCCTGGACCGAGCAATCAGGTGCGCGCCACACCAACCGGCAAGCCTGGATCCACAAGACCTTTCCCGGCAAGGCGCCCACCCGATTCACCTATGAACGGCTGGACGGGCGCGACGTGATCGCGGTGCAGGCGAATGGCTCCCTCAGCATGCTGCGCCAGCTGGTGCACGTGCCGCCGCAGGAGCTGGGAGGCCTCCACTTCTCCTGGAAGGTGCCCGCCCTGATCGCGCACGCCGACCTCGCGCTGCGCGACAAGGACGACTCCCCGGTGCGCATCGTGCTTGCCTTCGACGGTGACCGGACGCGGCTTTCGGCCCGGAATGCGGCCCTGTCCGAACTCGTGCGCACCGTCACTGGCGAAGAGATGCCGTACGCAACGTTGATGTACGTGTGGTGCAACAAGCGGGAAGCCGGCAGCGTGATCCACAGCCCGCGCACCGACCGCATCCGGAAGATCTGCCTCGAGTCGGGTGCCGCCCGGCTGAACCAGTGGCTCGACTACCAGCGCGACATCGCTGCCGACTTCGAACGTGCATTCGGAGAGGCGCCGGGGCCGCTGCTGGGCGTGGGCATCATGACCGACAGCGACAACACGCGTTCCCGCACCCAGGCCTGGTACGGCCCGGTGCGCTTCGCGCCGGGCCCGACGGCGCGGTAAGGGACGCGGCGCCGGGCTGCAGATGCTTGAAGCGTCAAGGAAACCCCGGTGTCGGCACGCAGCTTGCTCTGCTAGCATCGGCAGCCCTTAGCGCAACGAACGAATGTTTGCTTTCATCCTGCGCCGCTTCATCCAGGCCCTGGTGGTCATGGTGGCGGTTGCGTTCATCGCCTTCCTGCTGTTCCAGTATGTGGGCGACCCCGTCGTGTTCCTGCTGGGGCAGGACGCCAAGCCGGACCAGATCCGCCAACTGCGGGCCGACCTCGGCCTCGACCAGCCGTTTTTCGTGCAGTTCTGGCACTTCCTGGTGAATGCCGCGCAAGGCGAGTTCGGCCTGAGCCTGCGGCAGGGCGCAAAGGTGTCCCGGCTGATCGTCGAGCGTTTCCCCGCCACGCTGGAACTGGCATTTGTCGCCGCTGCGCTGGCGCTGGTGATCGGCATTCCGATGGGGGTCTATTCGGCGCTGCGGCGCGGCACCTTCACCAGCCAGGTGTTCATGACGCTGTCGCTGGTCGGCGTGTCGCTGCCCACCTTCTTCATCGGCATCCTGCTGATCCTGGTGTTCTCGGTCACGCTCGGCTGGTTCCCCAGCTTCGGTCGCGGCGAAACCGTGAGCTTCGGCGCCTGGACCAGCGGCCTGTTCACGCGGGACGGCTGGCACCACATCGTGCTGCCGGCAGTGACGCTGGCGATCTTCCAGCTGACGCTGATCATGCGGCTGGTGCGCGCCGAGATGCTCGAGGTGCTGCGCACCGACTACATCAAGTTCGCGCGCGCCCGCGGGCTGTCGAACCGCGCCATCCACTTCGGCCATGCCCTGAAGAACACGCTGGTGCCGGTGATGACCATCACGGGCCTGCAGCTCGGTGGGCTGATCGCCTTTGCCATCATCACCGAGACGGTCTTCCAGTGGCCGGGCATGGGGCTGCTCTTCATCCAGGCCGTCACCTTCGCGGACATCCCGGTGATGGCCGCCTACCTTTGCCTGATCGCCCTGATCTTCGTGGCGATCAACCTGGTCGTGGACCTGCTTTATTTCGCCGTCGATCCGCGCCTGCGCGTGGCGACCGCGGGAGGACATTGATGCTGGCACCCGCTGCCACCGCGCGGCTCGCGCATGCGCGACCTTTCGCGCACATCTCGCAATACCACCCGGAACTCGTCGCGTTCCGGCGCGACCTGCACGCCCACCCGGAGCTCGGCTTCGAAGAGATCTACACGGCGGCGCGCGTGCAGGAAGCCCTGCGCCTGTGCGGCGTGGACGAGATCCACCCGCACATCGGCAAGACGGGCGTGGTGGGCATCGTGCATGGCCGTTCCAACAAGAGCGGCCGCATGGTGGGCATCCGCGCCGACATGGACGCCCTGACGATGACCGAGAGCAACGAGGTCCCGTGGAAGTCCACCAGGTCCGGGATGATGCACGGCTGCGGCCACGACGGCCACACCGCCATGCTGACCGGCGCGGCGCGCTACCTGGCGGAAACCCGCAACTTCGACGGCACCGCGGTGCTGATCTTCCAGCCCGGCGAGGAAGGCTTTGCCGGCGCCAAGGCCATGATCGACGACGGCCTGTTCCATCGCTTCCCGGTGGAGGCGGTGTACGCCATGCACAACTGGCCGGGCCTGCCCCCCGGCACCATCGGCATCCGCCACGACGCCATGATGGCCGCGGCCGACCGCATCACGATCGAGATCACCGGCAAGGGCGGCCATGGCGCCCACCCCTACCTGAGCGTCGACCCGGTGCTGGTGGCCGCGCACATCATCACGGCGGTGCAGAGCATCGTCTCGCGCAACGTGCGGCCGGTCGACGGCGCCGTCGTCAGCTTGTGCGCGATGCACGCCGGCGACGTGCATGCGATGAGCGTGATCCCCGGCAAGGCGACGCTGGTCGGCACCGTGCGCACCTTCCAGCCCGAGGTCCAGTCGCTGATCGAGCGGCGCCTGGCCGAATTGTGCAGCGCCGTTGCGCTGGGCCTCGGGGCCACCGCCACCGTGCAGTACGAGCGAATCTATCCCGCCACCATCAACACACCGCACGAGGCCAATTTCGCCGCCCAGGTGGCCGAGAGCCTGCTCGGCGTCGA
>JAQGMY010000265.1 GCA_028292105.1 Ramlibacter sp. | reverse complement strand
ACGGCGACGAGTTCGCCATCATCATCCCGCAGCTGGCCGGCATGCACACCGTGGCCGCCTTCATCAACAAGCTGTTGCAGGACGCGGTGATCCCGTTCAGCGTGCGCGGCGCGGCCGACCTGATGGTCACCTGCGGCGCCGGCGTCGCCGTTTTCCCGGCCGACGGCAACACGGTCGACAGCCTGATGCGCAATGCCGGCCTGGCGCTGCGGCACGCCAAACAGTCGGGGCCGCACCGCTGCGAATTTTTCAGCCGCTCGTTCAAGCACGAAGCCGTGCAGCAACTCGGACTGGGCGGCGAGCTGCTGCCGGCGCTGCGCAAGGGCAGGATCGAACTGCTCTACGCGCCGCGCGTCAACCTGGCGACCGGCCAGATGGTGTCGGCGCAAGCCCTGCTGCGCTGGGAGCACTCGTCAGGCCGAATGGTCGAGGGCGAGGAACTGATGGCGCTGGCGGAGTCGCCCGAGACGCAGTCCGCGCTGCTCGAGTGGCTGCTCGACGAACTGCGGCAGGACTGCATCGCGTGGAAGACGTCGGGCCTGTCCGGCCTGCGCGCGAGTGTCAGGGCCTCGCTGGTGCACCTGCAGCCGCTGCACCTGGCAAACATCGTGGAGACGGCGCTGGCCTCGGGGCTGGATGCCGGCAGCCTGTCGCTGGACCTGAAGCCGGCCTCGGCCCTGGACGCCGCCGCGCGCGACTGGTCCTCGCTGGCGGACCTGCACAGCCGTGGCGTGCGCTTTTGCCTCGACGGGTTCGGCGTCACGGGCACGGTGTCGCACCTGCGCCGCCTGCGCTTCGACGAGGTCAAGGCGGACGGCTCCTTCGTGCGCGACCTGGAACAGGACGCCACCACCGGCACCATGCTCCTGGGCATGTGCGACTTCGCGCAGCGCATGCGCATGCACTGCATCGCCACGGCGGTGGACCAGCCGGCGCAGCTGGCCTTCCTGAAAAAGCACCAGTGGCAGCTGGCCGAAGGCCGCGCCGTCGGCGAGGCGCTGCCGGCCTCCGCCTTCGCCGCAGCCTGGCTGGGCCGCTCCGGGCGCTCGTGATGGTCGAAGGGGGTGGTGCGCAAGCAAGCTTGCACACCCTACGGGACGCCGGCCTGGGCGGGTTCCATAGGAACGCGAGGCTGCGCGGGTCCCTATCGGACGCGGGGCTGCGCGGGTTTGTAGGGTGTGCAAGCTTCGCTTGCGCACCACTCCCGCAGCGCCCGCCACGAGACCGGCGGCCTCCTGCAGCGCATCAGGCGGGGATCAGGAAGTCGCGGCTGATGCGCACGCCGATGTCGTTCACGCGGTCCAGGAACTGCGTCAGAAACGCGTGCAGCCCGTTGGCCAGGATTTCCTCGATCTGGCCGTACTGCAGTTCGGCCCGCAACCGGCCGGCACGCCGCGCTGTCTCGGACGACTGGTCACTGGCGACCCAGGCGAGGTTGGCCACCACTTCGTTCAGGCTGGCATGCAGCGAACGCGGCATGTCCGGCCGCAGGATCAGCAGGTCGGCCACCCGCTCCGGCTTGATCACGTCGCGGTAGACCTTGCGATAGATCTCGAAGCCGGAGACGCTGCGCAGGATCGCGCTCCAGTGGTAGAAGTCGTATTCCTGGTCCTTCTCGCTGGCGGCGCCGAAGAAGTCGCTCTGCACCGCATGGAACTTCACGTCGACCAGCCGCGCCGTGTTGTCGGCGCGTTCGAGGAAGGTGCCCAGGCGCATGAAGTGCAGCGCCTCGTCGATCAGCATCGTGCCCACCGTGACGCCCCGTGACAGGTGCGAGCGGAACTTGACCCATTCGAAGAACTGGCCCGGGTCGCGCTCGAAGTCGCCGCTGCGCAGCATGCGGTTGATTTCCAGCCAGGTCTGGTTCTGCGTCTCCCATACTTCGGTCGTGAGCGAGCCGCGCACCGCCCGCGCGTTTTCGCGCGCGGCCCGCAGGCAGGAAACGATGGACGACGAATTGCTCTCGTCGCGCACCATGAACTGCATGACGCGCTGCGGGTCGACCTCGCCGTGCTTGGCGTTGTAGGCCGGCATGAGCTCGCTGATGGACAGCATGCCCTGCCAGCCCACCTTGGACACTGCGGCCGACTGCGGCAGCAGGGACGTCTGGTAATTGACGTCCAGCATGCGCGCGGTGTTCTCGGCCCGTTCGGTATAACGAGCCATCCAGAAGAGGTGGTCTGCGGTACGTGAAAGCATGGTTCCCGTTCTCCGTCAGACTTCCAGCACCCAGGTGTCCTTGGTGCCCCCGCCCTGCGACGAGTTGACCACCAGCGACCCTTCCTTCAGCGCCACGCGGGTCAGCCCGCCCGGCACCATCTGCACCTCCTTGCCCGACAGCACGAACGGCCGCAGGTCGATGTGGCGCGGCGCGATGCCCTGCTCCACGAAAGTCGGGCAGCTCGAAAGCGACAGCGTCGGCTGCGCGATGTAGCCGTCCGGCTTGGCCTCGACGGCGCGGCGGAAGTCCTCGATCTCCTGCCTGGTGGAGGCGGGCCCGACCAGCATGCCGTAGCCGCCGGCGCCGTGCACCTCCTTCACCACCAGGTCCTTGAGGTTCGCCAGCACGTATTTCAGGTCGTCGGGGTTGCGGCACATGAAGGTCGGCACGTTCGACAGGATCGGTTTCTCGCCAAGGTAGAACTCGATCATCTTCGGCACGAAAGGGTAGATCGACTTGTCGTCCGCGACGCCGGTGCCTATCGCATTGCAAAGCGCCACGTTGCCGGCGCGATAGGCGTTCAGCAAGCCGGCGCATCCCAGCGTGGACGTAGGCCGGAACACCGATGGATCCAGGAAGTCGTCGTCGACCCGCCGGTAGATCACGTCGACCCGCTTGGGGCCGCGGGTGGTGCGCATGTAGCAGAAGCTGTCCTTGACGAACAGGTCCTGCCCCTCGACCAGTTCGACGCCCATCTGCTGCGCCAGGAAGGCGTGTTCGAAGTAGGCGCTGTTGTACATGCCGGGGGTCAGCACCACCACGGTCGGTTCGTCGGTGGTGGACGGAGCGGACGCGCGCAAGGTCTCCAGCAGCAGGTCCGGGTAGTGCATCACCGGGGCCACCTGGTGCGAGCTGAACAGTTCCGGGAACAGCCGCATCATCATCTTGCGGTCTTCCAGCATGTAGCTCACGCCGCTGGGCACCCGCAGGTTGTCTTCCAGCACGTAGTACTCGCCCTCGCCCTTGGCGTTGGAAGCCCGCACGATGTCGACACCGGCGATATGCGAATAGATGTTGTTCGGGACGGTGACGCCCATCATCTCCTGGCGGAACTGGGCGTTGCCGATGATCTGCTGCGCCGGGATGTGGCCGGCCTTGACGATTTCCTGCTCGTGGTAGACGTCGTGGATGAAGCGGTTCAGCGCCGTCACGCGCTGCACCAGCCCCTTTTCCATCTGCCGCCACTCGGCGGCCGGGATGATGCGCGGGATCAGGTCGAAGGGGATCAGCCGTTCGGTGCCGGAGCCGTCTTCGTCCTTGGCGCCGTACACGGCGAAGGTGATGCCGACGCGGCGGAAGATCATCTCCGCTTCTTCCCGCCGGGACCGCATCATTTCCTGCGGCTGCCGGCCCAGCCACTGCGCGTAAGTGCGGTAGTGGTCGCGCACGCCCTGCACCTGCGCCTGGGACATCCCGCCCATGGACTGGCTCTGGAACTGCAGCGGACCGTTCGCTGGCAGCTCGGCGAGCATCTCGTCGAATTTCTGCATAAAAGCGCTGTTCTCCTGCGCACAGGATAGCAAGTTCCAGGCCCCGGCAAGGGCTCCGGACGGCGCCCCGCGCTATTCATCGGCGGCCGCTGACAAGCCGCCGTGATGCCAATAGCGGGCCGCAACGACGCGTTCGCAGCGAACGCTGCGCGGCTCACCGGAACGCCACGATGCGGCGCCGCACCAGGCGCTGGCCACCAGCGCGATCTGGCGCACCCGGTAACGATCCACCACGTCGGCGGCCGGGTGGCCGAAGCGATTGCGGTAGCCCGCCTGCACCAGCGCGACGGTCGGCCGCACGGCGTCCAGGAAGGCATCGGTCGATGAGGTCCGGCTGCCATGGTGGGGCACCAGCAGGAGGTCGGCGGCGATGCGTTGCGGTGCCAGCGCAAGCAACGCCTCCTGCGGCTTTTCGACGTCGCCGGCCAGCAAGGCGCCGGCCTGTCCGTTCGAGACGCGCAGCACGCAGCTCATCGCGTTGGGCCGCAGGCGTTGCCCGTAATCGGCAGCGGCCGGATGCAGGACCTCGAACTGCACGCCATCCCAGGTCCAGCGCTGGCCGGCGCTGCAACGGCTGGAGGGCCGCAGCGCCTGCAGCGGGTGGCCGTCCTCCAGCGAGCTGACCAGGCGGGCCGAGGACTGCATGCGCAGCACCGCCCCGGCGCCGCCGGTATGGTCGCTGTCGCGGTGGCTGAGCATGACCACTTCGACCTGCTCGCCCAAGGCACGCAGCAGCGGCACCAGCACCCGCTGGCCCGCGTCGGTATCCCGGCTGTAGCCGGGGCCGGTGTCATAGACCAGGGTGTGGGCGGCCGTGCGCACCAGCAGGGCATTGCCCTGGCCGACGTCGGCAGCGAGCACCTCGAACTGGCCGGGCGGCGGCCGCGGTGCCTGCCAGGCGAGCACCGGCAAGAGCAGCGGCAGGCCGAGCAGGCGTGCGCTCCACGGCAGGCGCGCGGCCAGCAGCACGCCACCCAGCACGCCGGCCGCGCCGGCCCAGAGCGGCGGCGCCGGCGCCGCCCACGTGGCGAAGGGGATCTGCGCCAGCCACTGCAGCACGGTGGCCAGCCAGTCGACGGCAACCGCCCCCGCGCTCCACAGGGGCGCGAAGAAGACACCTGCCAGTCCCAGCGGGGTCACCACCAGCGTCACCCACGGAATGGCCAGCAGGTTGGCCAGCAAGCCGACGACGGAGACTTGCCCGAACAGCAGCAGCGACAGCGGCGTCAAGGCCACGGTGACGACCCATTGCTCGCGCAGGAGCGCCGCCAGCGAACCGAGCAAGCGGACTGCCAGGGGCGGCGGTGGCTGCGGGCGCGGCGGCTGCGGGCGACCGGTGGCGAACAGCACCCCGACCGCGACGAAGCTGAGCCAGAAGCCGGCCTGCGTCAAGGCCCACGGATCGGCAGCCAGCACCGTGGCACACGCGAGCAGCCACACGGAAGGCCACGGCCAGTCGCGCGCGCCCAGCCGCAGCAGCGCCACCACCGCCAGCATGCAGACCGTGCGCTGCGCCGGCACGCCCCAACCGCTGAACACCGCATAGGCGCCCGCCAGCAGCACCCCGCCGGCGAGGCCGGCGTGCTGTGCCGGCCAGGCCAGGCACAGGCGCGTGCTGCGGCGCCAGAGCGCCCCCACCAGCGCCGCTGCCGCCCACGCGAACATGGTGACGTGCAGGCCGGAGATGCTCATGAGGTGGGCGACGCCGGTGGCACGGAACACGTCCCAGTCGGCCCGCTCGATCGCGGCCTGGTCGCCCACCACCAGCGCCGCCAGCACGCCGGCCAGCCGCGCATCGGTGACCTGGGCGAAGATCGCCTGCCGCACTTTCCAGCGCGCCCGTTCGACCGGTTTGCGCCAGCTGGTGGCCAGGCGCCTGGGCGGCGGATCCCTGGGGCCGGCGCGCACGTAGCCGGTGGCCTGCACGCCCTGCTCCCACAGCCAGAGCTCGTAGTCGAAGCCGTGGGGGTTGACGTGGCCATGGGGCGCCTTCAGGCGCACCGAGAAGTCCCAGCGATCGCCGGGTTGCAGGTCCGGCGGCTGGCGCTGGAGCTCGGAGCCGTCGGCGCTGGCGTACCAACCCAGCATCAGCTGTGGTGGCACCCGCACGGGCCGGCCATCCAGTGACGCGGCGTCAGGCTCGAAGCGAAAGCGCAGGCCGGCCTCGTTGCGCTGTGGCATGGCGGCGATCCAGCCGGTGACGGCGAGGTTGCGCCCCTCCAGGGCCGGGTCGAGGCCGCTGCGCGCGAACGCACTGGCGCGCCAACCCGTCACCGAGCCGGAGAGCAATGCGGCGGCCAGCAGCATGGCCAACCAGCGCAGCCTGCCGCCACGGCGCAGGATGCAAAGCGCCATCAGCAGTGCCGCCAGGGCGGAACCCGCGACGTACAACGACTCCGGCCACAGCCGCGGCTGCTGCAGTTGCACCGCCGCGCCCAGCACCACGCCCAGCAGCGCCGGCGAGAGGGTGGCGCCGCTGCCGGCGGGAGCTGGTGGGTTCACCCACGTTCAACGCGCGGCAGGCCGCGGCGACCTCCTCCGTTCGGAGGAGCGAAACGCTTCAGGAGAGCGTGAGCGCCTCGAGCCGCGCGGCAACCTCGCCGAGCGGCATCACTTCGCGCACGCCGCCGGCGGCGATCGCCTGGCGCGGCATGCCGAAGACGACGCAGCTCGCTTCGTCTTGCGCGATGGTGTGGGCGCCGGCCTGGCTCATCTCCACCATGGCGTCGGCGCCGTCGCCGCCCATTCCGGTCAGCATGACGCCCACTGCATGGCGTCCCGCCGCCCGGGCGATCGAGCGGAACAGCGTGTCCACCGAAGGCCGGTGGCGATTCACCGGCGGATCGTCGGTCACGCGCAGGAAGTAGCCGGCGCCGCGGCGCATCAACAGCAGGTGCCGGCCGCCGGCGGCGATGTAGGCCACCCCGGTGCGCACGGTTTCGCCGTCTTCGGCCTGCTTGACGTGGATCTGGCACAGCGTGTCCAGCCGCCGCGCGAAGGTTTCGGTAAAGCCCGGCGGCATGTGCTGGGCGATCAGGATGGGGGGCATGTGCGCGGGCAGCCGCGTCAGGACGTCACGCAAGGCCTCGACGCCGCCGGTGGACGCGCCGATGCCGATCACCCGCTGCAGTCCCGCCGGCGCCGGCAGGAGCGTGGCGGCGGGCCCCAGCGGTTTGGCGGCCGGCGCACCCACGATGCCGCCGCGGTGCCGCACGACGCGGGCGCCGGCCGCGGCGCGAATCTTCTCCAGGATTTCCTGGGCGCCGCTTTCCAGCTGGTCGAAACTGGCCGGCTTGGGAAAGAAATCGACGGCGCCGAGCTCCAGCGCCTTCATCGTCGTCTCGGCGCCTTCGCGCGTCAGCGAGGAGATCATGATCACCGGCAGCGGCCGCACGGCCATCAGCTTGCGCAGGAACTCGAGGCCGTTCATGCGCGGCATCTCGACGTCGAGCGTGATCACGTCCGGCGCGCCCCGGCGGATGCGGTCGATCGCCAGCACCGGGTCGGGCGACACGCCCAGCAGCTCCATGTCGGGCTGCGAGCCGATCACGCGGCCCAGGAAGGCACGCATCACGGCGGAATCGTCGATGACCAGGACGCGGATCATCGTGGCGGCTTGAAGATCTCGACGTCGCCGCTGCCCTTGCCCGCCAGGCGCGACAGGTACTCGCGCTCGCGCTTCTGGACGGTCTCGTTGGGCGTGAGGCTCAGTCGCTTGACCTGCACCTTGCCGCTGTCGATGAAGAAGTGGACCTTGCGCGGGCAGACGTCCAGCAGGTCCTGGGCCAGTACGCGGATGCCTTCGACGCGCAGGAACTCCAGCACGAACTCGCTGTTCTTGGCGCCGACGTCGAGGCGGCCGAAGCCGGCCAGCAGCTGCGCGCCGCCGAACACCTTGGCCACCATGCGGCGGCGGTCGGCGCCGAGCCGCAGCATCTCGTTGATCAGGACTTCCATCGCATAGACGCCGAAGCGCGCCGACGCCGCCCAGGGCGAGCCGGCGCTGGCGGTGTCGCCGGGCAGCATGAAATGGTTCATGCCGCCGATGCGCTCAGCCGGGTCCCACAGGCAGGTGGAGACACACGAGCCGAGCACGGTCGTGATGGCACCGTTGGCGCGGGCCGCATGGTACTGGCCCGGCAGGATCTTGATCGCTTCGACCTGGAACTCCCGGTCGAAGTAGCGAAGGGGCGACGAGGACTCCATCACCACGGCCGCTTCAGCCCGACACGCGTTCGTAGGCAGTGCGGCCGCAGGAGCGGAAGCCCGGGTGCGCGGCGGGGAAGCTTTCGGAATGGCCGACCATCAGCAGGCCGCCCGGGACCAGCAGGTCCGCCAGCCGCGCGAGCAGCTTTTTCTGGAATTCACGGTCAAAGTAGATCACCACGTTGCGGCAGAAGATGACGTCGAAGCGCTCCTGCGCCGGCCAGGCGGGCGACTGCAGGTTCAACTGGCCGAACTTCACCATGGAGCGGAGTTCGGGGCGCATGCTGACCAGGCCTTCATTGGCCCCGGTGCCGCGCAGGAAATGCCGTCGCAAGCGCTCGATCTCCAGCCCGGAGGTCCGCTCGTGGCGGTACACGCCCGCTTGCGCCGCCTGCAGCACCTCGGTGTCGATGTCGGTTCCCAGCACTTCGCCGGGGCAGTCCGCCTCGCGCAGGATCATGGCGATGGACCACGCCTCCTCGCCGGTGGAGCAGGCGCTGCTCCAGCAACGCAGCGCCGCGCCGCGCCGGGCGGCCCGGGCCTGCGCATGGGCCCGCAGGAGCTCGAAGTGGTGCGGCTCGCGAAAGAAGGCGGTCAGGTTGGTGGTGAGCGCGTTGACGAACGCCTCGCGCTCGCCGGAGTTGTCACGCTGCACGAGCTCGAGATACTCCCCGAAGGTCGCGGTATTGCACGCGCGCAGCCGCCGCAGCAGCCGGTTGTAGACCATGTTGCGCTTTTGCGTGCTCAGCTTGATGCCCGCATAGTTCGAGATCAGCTCGCGCACGGTGGCGAAATCCCGCTCGTTCAGCAGGTTGGCCGCGTCCTGGAAACCGAGGGGTTCCGAAGGGGCGGCGAGCCTCGCGGCGGGGGTACTGCTTCGCATCTAGGTTTTCCTGGCAAGCTGCACGAATGCCCCGGCGCTGCGGCCGCGCCGGGCCGGCTCGTAAATCCCGGTCATCGGGCTCATCACCCGCCGCTCAGAACTCTTTCCAGTCGCCGCCCGACGCTGGCTTGCGACCGGCGGGGGCTCCCAGTGCGGCGGCGAAGCCACCGGGCAACTGCACGTTCGGCTTGAGCTTGACCCGATGGAGCGCCGGCGCCGGCGCCGCCTCGGCGCGACGGGGCGGTTGCCGGTTCGTGGCGGGCTGCAGCGGCGTGAAAGACGGCTGCTCGGCGCCGAGCTTGAAGCGGGCCACCATCTGCAGCAGCGAGGCGGCCTGGCCCTTCATGGATTCGGTGGCGGCCGTCGCTTCCTCGACCAGCGATGCGTTCTGCTGCACCACCTGGTCCATCTGCGCGACGGCGGTGTTGACCTGCTGGATGCCCGAGTCCTGTTCCTCGCTGGCGGCGGCGATCTCGGCGATGAGGTCGCTGACCTTCTTCACCGAGGCGACGATCTCCTGCATGGTGTGGCCGGCGGCGTCGACCAGGCGGGTGCCGGCTTCCACCTTGTCGACGGACTCGCCGATCAGCCCCTTGATCTCCTTGGCAGCGGCGGCACTGCGCTGCGCCAGGCTGCGGACTTCGGCCGCGACCACGGCAAAGCCACGGCCCTGTTCGCCCGCGCGTGCCGCCTCGACGGCGGCATTCAGCGCGAGGATGTTGGTCTGGAAGGCGATGCCGTCGATCACGCCGATGATGTCGCCGATCTTGCGCGATGACTCCGAGATGCCGGACATGGTGGTGACCACCTCGCCCACCACCTGGCCGCCCTTGCGCGCGATGTCGGAAGCGCCCACCGCCAGCTGGCTGGCCTGCCGGGCGTTCTGCGCGTTGAGCGACACGGTGGAGGTCAGCTCCTCCATCGAGCTCGCCGTCTCTTCCAGCGTGCTGGCCTGCTCCTCGGTGCGCTGCGACAGGTCCTGGTTGCCCTGGGCGATCTGCGCGCTGGTATCGGCCACCATGTGGGCGCCGCCCGAGACTTGCCCGACCAGCTGGCGCAGGTTCTGCGTCATCTCCGCCAGCGAGCGCAGCAGCTCCCCGGTTTCGTCCGAGCCCCGCACCTTGACGTCGACCGTGAGGTCGCCCCTGGCGATCTGGTCGGCGGCACGGATCGCGGCACGCAGCGGCCGCACGATGGCGGAGCTCATGCCCAGCGCGGTGGCCAGGGCCGTAGCGACGGCGAACGCGACCATCACCAGCAGGACGACCAGGGCGGTGCGGGCCGAGCCCTGTGCCGCGAGGAAGCTGTCGTCGGCCAGCTTCTTTTCCAGCTGCACGAGGACGTCGAGCTCCTTCAGGACCGACTGGTACTGGGCGTCTGCGGCCTGCATGGCCATGGCGCCAGTGGAGACGTCGCCGGAGCTGATGTCGATGGCGTCTTCCATCAGCTTGCGGTACTTGGCCAGCTTGGGCAACGTCTCGTTGACCAGCTTGAGCTCCTGCGCGCCGAGATCGGTGCGGCGACCCAGCTGCGCCAGGCTCGCGATCAGCGCGTCGAGCTTCTGGCGCTGCTCGCCGTTGATCTTCTTGATCTGGTCTTCCTTCAGGTTGGCGATCCAGGTGAAGAGGCGGTAGACGTTGGAGTGCACTTCGCTGAGGTCACCTGCTGCTTCCATCGCGACCTGCGACGCCGCCATGCGGTCGCGCGCCAGGCTCTCGAGCGCGCCGTTCTGGCGCTCGAGCATCTGCCAGGACAGGCCACCGAGGGCCAGCAGGAAAAGGATGGCCACCAGGGGTGCCACCAGGATCTTGTGCCAGATTCTCATCGACCGCTCTCCGGACCCGTCGCTGCCGCGTGCTTGTTGTTCATGTCTCTTCTTGCCGTGTACTGCACCGGTGCCGCTGCGGACGTCCAGGCGCGATTGAAAATCAATGGGCGCTCCAGCCGGTCAGCTGCGGTGCGGTGGATATCGGCTTCGCCTTCGATGCGATGGGCCGGCTGGCGGCTTCGACCGGCGCGCTCGCGCCGCGGGCGCCCGGCGCTTCAGCCTGCAGGCGAAAGCCGCGGGCGATCTGCAGCAGGGCCGCGGCCTGCGCGTTCATGGCTTCGGTGCCTTGCGCCGCCTGCTCCACCAGCGCGGCATTGCGCTGCACGACGCGCTCCATCTGGCCGATCGCCGAGTTCACCTGCACGATGCCGGCGCTCTGCTCCTCGCTGGCCTGCGCGATCTCGGCGATGAGCGCGCTGACCTTCTCGACCGACGCGACCACTTCCACCATCGTGTGCCCGGCCGCGTCGACCAGCGACGCGCCGACGTTCACCTTCTCGGCGGATGCGGCGATCAGCTTCTTGATCTCCTTGGCGGCCTCGGCGCTGCGCTGCGCCAGGTTGCGGACTTCGGCCGCCACCACGGCGAAGCCGCGCCCCTGTTCGCCGGCGCGGGCGGCTTCCACCGCCGCGTTGAGCGCCAGGATGTTGGTCTGGAAGGCGATGCCGTCGATCACGCCGATGATGTCGGTGATCTTGCGCGAGGCGTCGGAGATCTCGTCCATCGTGTGCACCACCTGGTCGACGGCCTGGCCGCCCCGGCGGGCCACTTGCGAGGCGCCGAGCGCCAGCGCGCTGGCCTGCCGCGCGTGTTCCGCGTTCTGTCCGATGGTGGCCGTGAGCTGTTCGATCGAGCTGGCCGTTTCCTCCAGCGTGCTGGCCTGCTCCTCGGTGCGCTGCGACAGGTCGAGGTTGCCCTGCACGATGCGGCCGCTGGTTTCGTTGACCGTGTCGGCGCCCTGCACCACCTGCCCCAGCACCTGGCGCAGGTTCGCCGTCATGTCCGCCAGCGCCCGCATCAGCTGCGCCGCTTCGTCGCTGCCGCCGGTGCGCACCGTGACCGTCAGGTCGCCGGCGGCAACCTTGGCGGCAATGCGGGCGGCGATGCGGATCGGCTTGACGATGGCGACGGTGAGCGGATAGCAGAAGATGAAGGCCAGCGCCACCGTGACCGCGCAGATGCCGCCGACCAGCCACTGGGCCGCATGCGCAGCCGCGAGCACCTTGGCGGGCCCCGGGTTGGTGGCGGCCACGTCGGCGACCACCTGCAGCTGCCAGACGAACAGCACGCCGAGCAGCCCGAGCACCGCCGCCAGCGAGATGAAGGCGACCGTCAGGCGAGCCCGGATCGTGGAACGCCGGAAGAAGCCGAGCGCGGCGCGATCGACATCGAGGGCGGCCGCCTGTTGCATGGGGATGCCGCGCTTGCGCGCGGTCAGTGCACCGCGCCGTCGACCAGGGCCATGTCGGCGCCGGTCATGAGCTTCTCGATGTCCAGAAGGATGATCATCTGGTCGTCCACCGTGCCGAGGCCGGTGATGTACTTCGTGTCGAAGGCCGCCGACGCGAATTCCGGCGTCGGGCGGATCGCATCGCTGGCCAGCGTGAGCACGTCGCTGACGGAGTCGACCACCACGCCCACCACGCGGCCGGCGACGTTCAGGATGATGGCGACGGTGAAGTCGTCGTAGCGCGCCTCGCTCAGGTGGAACTTGATGCGCAGGTCCAGGATGGGGACGATCACGCCGCGCAGGTTGATCACGCCCTTGATGAAGGCCGGCGCGTTGGCGATGGCCGTCGGCACTTCGTAGCCGCGGATCTCCTGCACCTTCAGGATTTCGATGCCGTAGCTTTCCTGGCCGAGGCGGAAAGTGAGGAACTCGCTGGACGCGGCTTCCGCGGCGTGCGATCGGGGGTTCATCGGCGAGGTCTGTGCCTGCATGTTCATTGACTCCTGTGGGCGCTCGTTCTCGACAGTCGAGGATGCCAGCGGGGCGTGGCGGTTGCAATCAGAAACGATGTCGGCGACCCCCGCTGTGTGCACTATTGCGACAGCGCTGCAGCGGCTGTGCGGCTTGCCCGCCACTGGCCCCTTCGCCCCGCCCATTCGGCGAACGACGATGTCGCTTTTCCTCTACACAGGAAGGATCCGCTGTCAGCGCGGAGCGAGGGCGAGGCTGTTGGCGCGCGCCCGCGGCTGGGTGCCCGCATGTCATCTCCTTGAATGTTGCAAGAAGTATCCGGCGTTGCGGCAGAGGCGCCAAGACCGCTCGGCCGCAGAAGAGCGCCTTTGATCGCAACGAACGGTTACAGGCTAGAACTGCCGCCACTCACCCGATGGCACGGCGGGGGTGGCCTGGGGCCGCGCGAGTAGCGCCGCCAGCGGGGCGAGCCCGACGCCCCGCGTGGCGAGCACCGGCCGCCCGCGCCCGGCGGCGGCCTCGGCTTGCCGCTGCGGCGCCAGCGCACCGAGCTGGAAGCGATCCATCATGGTCATGAGCGACGCGGCCTGCGCCTTCATCGACTCGGTGGCGGCGGCCGCTTCCTCGACCAGCGAGGCGTTCTGCTGCACCACGTCGTCCATCTGCGTGATGGCGGTGTTCACCTGCCTGATGCCGGCGCTCTGCTCCTCGCTGGCGGCGGCGATCTCGGCGATCAGGTCGCTGACGCGATTGGCCGCAGCGACCACCTCCTCCATCGTGTTGCCCGCCGTGTCGACGAGCTTGGTGCCGGCCTCGACCTTGCCCACGGAGTCGGCGATCAGGCCCTTGATTTCCTTGGCGGCCTCGGCGCTGCGCTGCGCCAGGCTGCGCACTTCGGCGGCGACCACCGCAAACCCGCGGCCCTGCTCGCCGGCTCGCGCCGCTTCCACGGCCGCATTCAGCGCCAGGATGTTGGTCTGGAAGGCGATGCCGTCGATCACGCCGATGATGTCCGCTATGCGGCGCGACGACGCGGAGATCTCGTTCATGGTGGTCACCACCTCGCGCACCACCTGGCCGCCCTTGCGGGCCACGCCGGAAGCATCCACGGCCAGCTGGCTCGCCTGGCGGGCATTGCTGGCGTTCTGCGCGACGGTGGCCGTCAGCTGCTGGATGGAGCTGGAGGTCTCTTCCAGCGTGCTGGCCTGCTCCTCGGTGCGCTGCGACAGGTCGGCATTGCCTTGTGCGATCTGGTTGCTGGTGTCCGCCACGGCATGTGCGCCGCCGGCCACCTCTCCCACCAGCTGCCGCAACTGGGCGGCCATCTGCTGCATGGCATGCAGCATGCTGCTGCGGTCCCCGTGCGCCACCTGGACGTCCTGGGTGAGGTCCCCGCGCGCGATCCGGGTGGCGACTTCCTTGGCATAGGCCGGTTCGCCCCCGAGCTCGTTTTTCAGGCTGCGCATGATCAGCAGCGCCGCGCCGCCGCCGAACACGACGGCGAGCGCCGACAGCACCAGGATGAAGGTGCGCGTGTCCTTGTAGGTCTCGGTGGCCTTGCGGGCCTCGTCGGCCGCCAGCGAGATCTGGAACTGCTCGAAATTGTCCATCGCCTCGATCAGGTGCGACTGCGCTGGCCGCACCTTGGCCAGCAGGATGTCCTTGGCGCCGCTGTAGTCGCCCTGCCCCGCCTCCTTGAGGAAGGAATCTTCCAGCGGTGCATAGGCGTCGCGGGCGCGGATGATCTCGTCGTACAGCTGGCGTTCCCGGCCGGGGTCCAGCGCCTTTTCCATGCGCGCCAGCAGTTCGTTGATGTGGTCGCGGTTCTGGCGGACGCTGGCCAGTTCCTCCCTGACCTGCTTCTCGTCGTCCAGTACCAGCGCGTTGCCGGTGCCGCGCGTGATCTGGCCCAGCGCGTTGTCCGCTTGGGCGACGGTGATCAACTGCGCGAGGCGGGTGCTCGCCAGGTTTTCGACGTGCGTGTTGAACAGCGCCAGTTGCACCAGGCTGGCGGCGGAGACCGCCACCAGCAGGAGCATGACCACGCCGAAGCCGGCCACCAGCCGGAAACGCACGGTGAGATTTCGCGATGCCATGGGGACTCCTGGAAAAGCAGCGTTGCGGCCGGGACTTACCTGGCGGCGGAGCGCAAGGCTTCGATCACCTGCGCAACCTTGGGCTGCGGGTCGCCGATCGTCACGATCGCCAGCGGGCGCTCGATCCTGGCGGTGTCGATGGTCCTGGTCTTGCCGTCGGCCTTGACGAAGCCGCGGCCCAGCCCCCCGATGGCGGACTCGTCACCCGGCACCAGTTCGGCGATGCGGGACACCGAGGTGAGGGAGCGCACGCTGGGCGCATAGTCGGTGCCGCCCATCACCACCTTGCGGATCATGGCGCGCGTGCCGCCGGTGAGCGCATCGGAGTACACCGTGATCGGCATGTCCTTGCCGCCCACCTGTTTCCAGTTGGTGATCTTGCCGGTGTGGATGTCGCTCAGTTGCTGGTGCGTGAGCTTGCCCACCGGGTTGTTCGGATGGACGATGAAGACGATCTCGTCCTTGCGCAGTTCGTGCATCTTCAGCCTGGAGCCATCGAGCTTCTTGCCGGCCACTTCGGCGGCGGCCAGGGCGATGTCCATCGGTTCCGAAACCATCGCCGCGTCGGCCTTGCCTTCGCTCAGGTCGACCAGGCCCTTGCCGGTCGCATTCCCGTTGACCTCCAGGGTATGGCCGGTGGACTTCTCGACGGCGGCTCGGTAGGGGTTGATCACCACGTTGACGACGGTGGTGGCGCCGGCAAGCCGCACCGTATCCGCGACGGCAAGAGTGGGGACCAAGGCCGCGGCGGCGGCGAGGATCAGGCAATGGCGAACGGTCTGCATCTGGGACTCTCCTGGTGACGTAGCCGATCAAGTCGCGCTACACCACCAGAATCAGCCCTGCCCGCACTGTTGCAAGTAGTAACAACCACATAGCGGTGAAAACCTTCGGCTTACCGTGAACTACTGCTGCACGGGCCGCGGCGATTTGTCGCTTCGAGGTCTAGAACACCAGTGCCGCGTCGTTTCCCGACATGCGAAGCAGGTGCCCGACGTCGAGGATCAGTGCCACCGAGCCGTCGCCCATCACCGTGGCGCCGGCCAGACCGGGAACCCTGCGGAAGTTGGTTTCCAGGCTCTTCACCACCACCTGCTGCTGGCCGACGAGCTCGTCCACCACCAAGGCGGCCTTGGCGCCGTCCGTCTCGACGATGACCGCGATGCCGCCGCCGTGCTCGCGCGGCTCGCGCGGCGGGAACAGCCTGGCCAGATGCAGCACCGGAAGGTATTCGTCACGCACCCGCAGGGTGTCGCCCGACCCCGGCAACGAATGCAATTCTTCCGACTTGACGCTCAGCGACTCGACCACGCAGGAGAGCGGCAGCACGTACGTCTCGCCCGCGACGGCGATCGTCATGGCCTCCATGATCGCCAGCGTCAGCGGCACGCTCACCGTCACGCGGGTGCCCTGGCCGCGCGTCGAACTCAGGTCGATGGTGCCGCCCAGGGCCTTGATGTTGCGCTTGACGACGTCCATGCCGACGCCGCGGCCGGACACTTCCGTCACCACCTCCGCCGTGGAGAAGCCGGCTTCGAAGACCAGCGCCCACACGTCGGCGTCGGGCGCGTCCGGCGCGATGTGCATGCCGCGCGCCTTGGCCGCGGCCAGGATCCGGTCGCGGTCGAGGCCGCGGCCGTCGTCGGTCACTTCGATCACGATGTTGCCGCCGCGCTGGCTGGCGCGCAGGGTCACCGTGCCCACCGGCGACTTGCCCGCGGCGATGCGCACGTCCGGCGGCTCCAGGCCGTGATCGATCGAATTGCGCACCAGGTGCGTCAGCGGGTCGGAGATCTTCTCGATCAGGCCGCGATCCAGCTCCGTGGTCTCGCCGAACAGCTTGAGCTCGACCCGCTTGCCCAGCCGCGCCGACAGTTCATGGGCCAGCCGCGGGAAGCGCGAGAACACATTGGAGATCGGCAGCATGCGGATGGCCAGCACCGCTTCCTGCAGGTTGCGCGTGTGCCTTGCGAGGTCGGCCAGGCCTGAATTGGTGGAGTAGCGGCCGTCGCCCCCGGTGTCGCCCAGGGCGCCGTTGCGCGCCAGCATGGCCTCGGTGATGACCAGCTCGCCCACCAGGTTCACCAGCAGGTCGACCTTCTCGGTGGCCACGCGGATGAAGGTGGCGTCGTGCGCGACCGGCGCCACCAGGTCGGACACGTCGGCCGCGGCCGGACGCTGCTGCTGCTTCTGCTTCCTGAACTGCTCGGGCGTGACGAACAAGTCGACGAGCACTTCGGGTTCCTGCCCGCTTTCGGCGAACTCCGCCGGCAGCGGATCCTGCTCGGCGACCGCACGCCCGGCCTTCTTGCGAAATTCCTCCGGATCGACGAAGAACTCGTCGAGCTCGTTGGCAGCGGGCGCAGCGGGAGCCACCACCTGCTCCTGCGGTGCCGGCGCCAGGCCGGCCGGCTGCTTCGCCGGCGCCGCATCCACGACGCCGAGCGTCTCGATCGTGATCTGCTCCGGCGCGACGACCAGCGACAGCACGCTCTGCAGGTCGGCCGCGGCACCTTCGAGCAGCACCTCGAAGCTGACGCTGCCGCCGATGGTGTTGTCCACGTCGGTGTAGCTCACGCTGCCCATCTCGGACAGCCCGGTGAGCATCATGTCCAGCTCGAGTTCCTCGATGGGAGCGGCGAGCGGCGCCAGCCGGACGCGGAACCTGCGCGTGACCGGGCCGCTCTGCCCGTTCCTGGCGTCGGTCGCGGGCTGCGCCACCCGCTCGCGCAGCATTCCTTCCACCTTGCCCGCGTCCGGCGCTTCGGCCAGCACGCCGCGGCGGTGCAGGACCTGCGAGCGCAGGGTGTCACCGGCCTGCAGCATGGCCTCGATGTCGTCGGCGTCGATCGGGCGCTCGCCCTTGCGCAGCAGGTCGAGCAGGTTTTCCTGCAGGTGGGTCAGCGCCGCGATCTCGGTGCAGCCCAGCATCGCGGCGCTGCCCTTGATGGAGTGGACCGCGCGGAAGATCGCGTTCAGGTCGTCAGGCAGCGGCGCATCGACGTCCAGCCGCAGCAGGATCGCCTCGACATTCGCCAGGTGCTCCTGGGCTTCCTCGAAGAAGATGGTGCGGAAGGCGACGGGGTCGCCGAACTGGTTGGATGGCTGGAACATGACGCCTGTGCCGCCTTCAGATGAACTTGCCGACGATGTCCAGCATGCGCTGGGGATCGAAGGGCTTGGCCATCCAGCCGGTGGCGCCGGCTTCACGGCCCTTCTGCTTGAGCTCCGCGCTGGCCTCGGTGGACAGCACGATCAAGGCCACCGGATCGTAGTTGGGCAGGGCGCGCAGTTCGCGCACCAGGGTGACGCCATCCATGCGCGGCATGTTGTGGTCGGTCACCACCAGGTCGAACACGCGGGTGCGCGCCAGCTCCAGCGCCTCGACCCCGTCACCCGCCTCGGACACTTCGTAGCCTGCGCCCACCAGGACCGCGGCGACCATGGCCCGCATGGAGCGGGTGTCATCCACCACGAGAATCGACTTGCTCATTATTGTTTGCTCCGGGATTTGTCGCGCTTGCGGCTGGATGGCAGGAACTGGGCGATGACCTCGAGCAGCCGGTCCTCGTCGAGCGGCTTGGTCAGGTACTCATCGCAGCCGGCGAGCGAGCCGCGCAGCTTGTCGAACGGCGAGCTGCGGCTGGTGAGCATCACCACCGCGGTCTTCTTGATCGCCTGCTTGTTGCCCTTGATCAGCTTGCAGACCTGGTAGCCGTCGATGCCGGGCAGCACCACGTCCAGGAACACGCAGGTGTATTCGCGCGTGCCGGTCAGGCCCACGGCCTCCTCGCCGGTCTCGGCGAAGTCGACCTCGAAATTGAACGGCGCCAGCTTGGCCTTCATGAACATGCGCACCGAGGCGTTGTCGTCCACCACCAGCACCGTGTCGCCCAGCGCCCGCTTGCGCGCGGCCGCCTCGTCCAGCGGCGGCGGCGCCACGCCCTTGCCGGCCGAACTGGCGGCCAGGCTGCGGCCCAGCGGCAGCGTGCCTTCGTCGTCGTTCGCGGCGATGGCGACCGTCTCTTCCAGGCTTTGCAGCAGGCGGGCCCACTGCAGCGGCCGCGGCAGCAGGGTGAAGCCCATGCTGTCGACGCCGGCGCCGACCATCACCGCCGGCAGGTTGGCGCGTTTGCTGAGCGTGCGGAACTCGTTCATCGCCTCGGCGTTCTCCGCGTCCACCAGGTAGATGTCGGCGGCGCCGCTGACCGTGGTGGCAGGGTCGTATTGCACGAAGGCCGGGTCCCGGCGCGCGGCCAGCGCGAAGATGCTCGCCAGCATCGAGCGCTCCACGGGATTGAAGCCGATCACGTCGACGAGGTACTGTTCATTCAGGGTCAAGGTAACCACCTCTGGCCCAATTGGCCGAGTACGGCATCCGCGTCGGGAAGCCGGGATTGCGCTTCTTTGGCGAGCATGCGATCCACCAGGGGCTGCAGGGCAGCCGCGGCGGCAGGCAGTCGCGGCGGCGCCGCGACCAGGTGCTGGGAGAGCACTTCCATCAGGGTTTCACCGGCGAACGGAGGCGCACCGGCGAGCATTTCATGCAGCAGCACGCCGAGGCTGTAGACGTCGGCGGCGGGAGAAGCGGCGGCGCCCTGCAGCTGTTCGGGGGCCACGTAGCGGGCCGTGCCGAACAAGGTGCCGAAGACGCCAGCCGGCCGATCGCCGATGCGGGCGACCAGGCCGAGATCGGCGAGCACCAGGCTGCCGTCCGGCCGCATGAGGAAGTTCTGCGGCTTGACGTCGCGATGGACGTAGCCGCGGCGATGCAGACGCGCCAGCGCCTGGGCGGCTTGCCGCAACAAGGACCCCGCGTCGTCCACGGTCACGCCAGCGCGCAGGCGCTCGGCCAGGTCACCGCCCGCCACGTAGTCCATGGCCAGGTAGCACGCAGCACCGGCGCGGCCGTGCTCGCGCACCTGCACGATGTTCTTGCCGGCCACCTGCCGGGCCACTTCGAATTCATGGCGCAACGTTTCGTGCACGCCGGGCTGGATCTTCAGCACCACTTCATCGCCACGCGCCAGGTCCGACGCCAGCCATGCGGTCGACCGGCGGCCGGCGCCGACCTGCCGCAACATGCGGTAGCCGGGCACGCAAGCAGGATGGACCGCGGCGGACAGCATCAGAGACCCATCAACGCCAGGTCGTCCAGCAGGTGCTGCGCCGACGGATAGCGTTGTTCGCGGTCCTTGGCCATCATGCTTTCCATCAGCGCCTGCAGGTGCTGGTGCTCGGGTGGCAGCAGCGGCACCGGCGCGTGGAGGTGCATGTTCAGCAGTTCCTGCGCGGAATTGGCGTGGTAGGGCTTGCGGCCGGTGAGCAATTCGAAGGCCAGCACGCCCAGGCTGTAGAGGTCGCAGCGCGCATCCACCACCTGCCCGGTGGCCTGCTCGGGACTCAGGTAATACGGCGTGCCGACGAAGTCGCCGTCGCCGGTG
>JAQGMY010000253.1 GCA_028292105.1 Ramlibacter sp. | reverse complement strand
GAACCTGGCCTCCAGTTGCTGCCGATATGCTGCCCACCAGGGGCGGTCAAGCACTTCGACCATCACCTCGTACAACACCACCTCGTCGCGTTGCACGCGTGACCCGTCTCGCCACAAACCGTCTGCTGCCGATCGCGTGAATGCAGTCACGCCCCCGAAGCGGTCGAGCAATTCCTCTCTGAGCTCCCGGAACAGCGCCCTGTCCAGCGCTTCGCCATCGTTGCTGTAGAGCGGGAGAATGATCTGTACGAGATGCATGCCTGAACATTCTTCCGTGCCCTGGTTCGACAAGTCAACCCCATGCCCCTGTGCCCGAGCAGACAAGCGCGTGAGGTTCCACATGAATGTGGTCAGCAGCTTCGCTCCTACGCCGGTGTGGGCACCGTCCCACGTCACGGCTTCACTCCCTTGGCTAGTCTTCGGGCACCGAAGCAGGACCCTGTGCATGCGTCAGCTATTCCAGCTGACGGAAAGGAGAAGCGCATGTCCGAGCGCGCGTCGCAGGTCGGCGCCCCCGACCCGGAACTGGAAACCTCGCCCATTCTCGACGAGGAAGACCGCGGGGAAATCGAACCGAAAGGCACCGGTGGCGTGTGCTACTTCAATGGCGTGGCCTACCGCATCGGCGACTATGTGCTCAGTGGGCACGAGGTGCTGCGCTGCGAGGAGCCGGGCCTCTGGGTACGACAGGGAGAACTTCGCCTGGCGCGGCAGAGGGGAAGTTGATGTCGAGCCGAAATGACTCAACCGGTTGGACGTGGTCGCAGGCTTGCGAACTGATCGAGCAAGCGGAGCGCCTGCACCGCCAGTTCTTCCGCGCGGCGTCTTCCGAGCGATCGCAGGTGGTCTGGGAGCCGCCGGCCGACGTATTCGAGGACGAGCGCGAGGTGGTCGTTATCGTCGCCATGCCCGGCGTCAGCGCCGAGGGCGTGCAGGTGGTCGGAGAGCCCGGCGCGTTGGTGGTTCGTGGCGTGCGCCCGATCCCGCTGGTGAGGCCCGGCTCCACCGTGCGTCACCTTGAAATTCCCTATGGCCGTTTCGAACGCCGCGTTCCGCTGCCGACAGGCCGGCTACAGCTGCAGGAGCCCCAGGTGGTGGATGGGTGCGTCATCCTCAGGCTGCGCAAGACCGGGATGGAGGCGCGATGAGCGACGACACCCCGGCTTGGCCGCTTGCCACGCGGCCGATCCCCGAAGACGCCGTGCTGATTCTGCCCGTACGGCATGCCGTGCTGTTTCCGGGCACGCTGCAGCCGCTGGTCATCGACCGCCCGGCGTCTCAGCTGGGCGTGCAGGAGGCGGTGCGGCTCGAGCGTCCGGTCGGGCTCCTGCTGCAGAAGAACATGGAGCAGGAGGAACCGGGGCCGGCCGACCTGCACACCGTCGGCACGACCGCTGCCGTCCTGCGCTATGTCACCACGCCTGATGGCGCGCACCACGCCATCGTCCGGGGCATGCAGCGCTTTCGGGTGCTGCGTTTTCTGGAAGGCTGGCCCTTCCTGGTTGCGCAGGTGCTCTACATGCCCGATCTGGCGGTCGCCGATCCGGAGGTCCAGGGCCGCGCACTGGCGCTGAAGCAGCGGGCGCTGGAGACGCTGCAGCTGTTGCCACAGGTGCCCGTCGAAATGGTTGCCGCCATCCAGGCCATGGAGCACCCTGAGCAGATCGGCGACATTGTCGCCGGCGTCCTCGACGTCTCCGCGAACGAGAAGCAGGCGTTGCTGGAGACCTTCGACCTCAAGCAGCGGCTCGACAAGCTCTTGCAGGTGCTCGCGCACCGCATCGAAGTGCTCAAGGTGCAACGCGACGTCAGTGAGCGCACGCGCGAGTCCATCGGGCACGTGAACCGCAAGCAGCTGCTGCGCGAGCAACTGCGCACGATCCAGCGCGAGCTGGGCGAGGGCGACGAGGTGGCGGCCGAAGTCGAGGAGCTCGAGCGCGCGGTGAGCGCCGCGGGGATGCCAGCGGAAGTGGAAGAGGTCGCGCGCAAAGAGCTCAAGCGCCTGGAGCGCATGCCCGATGCAGCAGGCGAAGCATCCATCGTGCGCACCTACCTGGAGTGGCTCGCCGCGTTGCCGTGGGGCACCAGTCCGGAAGCACCCGTGGACCTGGCAGCGGCCCGCAGCGTGCTCGACGAGGACCACTTCGGGCTTGAGAAGGTCAAGAAGCGCATCCTCGAGCACTTGGCCGTGCGCAAGCTCAACCCAGCAGGGCGCAGTCCGATCCTGTGCTTCGTCGGTCCCCCGGGCGTTGGCAAGACCTCGCTGGGACAGAGCATTGCCAAGGCAACCGGACGCAAGTTCGTGCGCGTAAGCCTGGGCGGTGTGCACGACGAAGCGGAGATCCGGGGGCACCGCCGCACCTACATCGGTGCGCTGCCGGGGAACATCATCCAGGGCGTTCGCCGCGCCGGCAGCCGCAGTTGCGTGATGATGCTCGACGAGATCGACAAGCTCGGTGCGGGCGGCTTCCATGGGGATCCGGCGGCCGCACTGCTGGAGGTGCTGGACCCGGAGCAGAACTCGACTTTTCGCGACGCCTACCTTGGCGTCCCGTTCGACCTCTCGTCCGTGATGTTCCTGTGCACGGCGAACGTGCTGGACACCATTCCCGGCCCCCTGCGCGATCGGATGGAGGTCACCACGCTTCCAGGCTACACCACGCGCGAGAAGCTGCAGATCGCGCGCCGGTACCTGGTGGCCCGGCAGCTGCGGGCCGCGGGCCTGCAGCCCGAGCAGTGCTCGATCGCCGATGGTGCGCTGCTCGCGATCATCGAGGGCTACACCCGCGAAGCGGGGGTGCGCAACCTCGAACGCGAGATCGGAAATGTGCTGCGCCACGTGGCTTTGCGAATTGCAGAGGGAGAGGTCGCGCAGATGAGCGTCGACGCGCCCGAACTGCACGCGATCCTGGGCGCCAGGCGCTTCGAGCCGGAGATCGCAATGCGCACCGGGATCGCCGGCGTGGCGACGGGCCTCGCATGGACACCCGCCGGCGGCGACATCCTGTTCGTTGAGGCGGCGCGCACACCAGGCAACGGGCGCTTGATACTCACCGGGCAGCTCGGTGACGTGATGAAGGAAAGCGCGCAGGCAGCGTTGTCGCTCGTGAAGTCGCATTCCGCGGAATTCGGCATCGTGCCCGAGGTGTTCGACAAGTCGGACATCCACGTCCACGTGCCGGCGGGCGCGACCCCGAAGGATGGACCGAGCGCCGGGGTAGCGATCTGCGTGGCTCTCACTTCGCTGCTGACTGGCCGCGCAGTGCGCAGCGACGTCGCGATGACCGGCGAGATCAGCCTGCGCGGACTGGTGCTGCCCATCGGCGGCGTGAAGGAGAAAGTGCTCGCCGCGCAGCGCGCGGGCATCAAGACCGTGATGCTCCCCGCCCGCAACCAGCGCGACCTGGAGGACATTCCGGCTGACGTGCGCTCCCAGCTCAGCTTCGTGTGGCTCACGAGTATCGACGACGGATTGAAGGTCGCGCTCTCGCAGCCGGAACTGCAGCCGGAGTAGCGTTCGGTCTGCGTCGAAGCAGGACTCGAGCCTCGCGATACGCAGCTCGACGTGCGTCGTAGTCGGGCAAGGCACGTCGCAGCGCGCCAGCGCGGATCAGGCCGGAGCACGATTTCCAGCAGCAGGTCCCCACGCGCCGGCGGCGACTGCGGGCCAGCTTTCGGCGCGCGCACCCGACATTCAGCCCACTGCGCGCCGCACGCCCTCGATCGGGGTGAGCTTCAGCCGCGGCCCGGCCCGCATGTACTGCCCGGGCAGCTCGCGCTGCATCAGCTGCTGCACGTCGCGCGCCACGCCGGCCAGCG
>JAQGMY010000128.1 GCA_028292105.1 Ramlibacter sp. | reverse complement strand
TTCCATTTCGACCCGACGCCGCGCGTCGGCGGTATCGCGATCTACATCGCCGTGGCCGCGGCCTGGATGCTTTTGCCTGGCATGGCCGAGAGCAAGCTGCTGGGCACCATCCTGCTGGCCGGCATGCCGGCCTTGCTGGTGGGGCTCTGGGAGGACGTCACCAAGCGCGTCAGCGTTCGCACGCGGCTGCTGGTCACGATGGCCAGCGGCGCCTGCGCGGTGCTCCTCACCGGCGTGGCGCTCAACCGGGTCGACTTTCCTTTCGCCGACGCCATCCTCGCCATCTGGCCGGTTGCGCTCCTGTTCACGGCCTTTGCCGTCGGCGGCATCGCCAATGCCATCAACATCATCGACGGCTTCCACGGCCTGGCCAGCGGCACGATGATCATCTCGCTGCTGGGGCTGGCCGCCATCGCGTTCGGGGTCGGCGACCTCCCCCTGGCGGCCGTGGCGGCCGGCATCGCCGCTGCCGTGGCCGGTTTCTGGCTGGTCAACTTTCCCTGGGGCAAGCTGTTCCTGGGTGACGGCGGCGCGTATTTCTCCGGTTTCGCCCTGGCCTGGCTGTGCGTGGAGCTGCTGGCGCGCAACGAACACGTGTCCCCGTGGGCGCCCGTGCTGATCTGCGCCTATCCGACCATCGAAGTCATGTACAGCGTGTTCCGCCGGCGCCGCGTGCGCCAGTCGCCCGGCCAGGCAGACCGCCACCACCTGCACAGCCTGGTCGCGACGCAGTGGATCCACCCGCGCTTCCCGCAGCTGCAGGCGAACCTGCGCAACGCCGCGGTTTCAGTGGTGATGTGGATGTGCGCGGTGGTGCCGGTGCTGCCGGCGGTGTTCTTCTACACCCGTGCCGACATCCTGCTGCCGTGCATTGGCGGCTGCGTGCTCGCCTATCACCTCTTCTACCGCTGGATCGCCCCGTCCACGGCTGACGAGCCCTTGGCGAGCCCGGCGGACGTCCAGGCCTGAGCCGCAGGCGCGCGGAGCCCCGGCCCCGCGCGAACTCGGATCAGCGGCCGCGGACCGCGAATTCCTCGATATTGCGGCCGTCCTTCAAGGCTTGCATCACCCACTGCGGTTTGCGGCCGCGCCCTCCCCCCCAGGTTTCGCCATTGGGGCCGCGGTATTTCACTGCGGCGGCGCTGGCGGACTTCGCGGCCTTCGCCCGGCCGGTGCCGGGACCCGAACTGCGGCCCAGCCCCAGGTCTTCGGCCGTCAGCCCATACAGGCGGACTTTCTCCTTGATGTCCGCAATGGTGTCGGCAATTTCCTGCTCACGCATCTTTTCGGCTTGCGCCAGCAGCTTTTCAGCCTGCTCTTTCAATTCCAGATAAGTCGCCACGGTATTCCTTCCAATTCAGGTGGCAGGGATTATGCAAAAACCGGTATTGACCGGTTGAATTAATTTTGCCGCGCATTCGCGTGTTGCGCCGCCGCACGGATTGGCGCATTCTCCCGTGACGTCCTCGGGGAACCGGCCATGACCAGCACCAGCCTTGCGCGTTCTCTCACCTCCTGCGTGCTCGTATTCGCCTGTTGCTGCCAGCAAGCCTGGGCCGCCGCACCGGCCGCCGGGCCATCGCAAGGCGCGCTGGACGCGCTCACCCGGGCCAGCGAAGCAGTCGTCGGCGTGCAGGTGGTCGCCGCCGAAGGCGCGCGGTCCGCGGCGACGCTTGGCAAGGAGCGGGCGGGCTCCGGCGTCGTGATCGGAGCCGACGGCCTGATCCTCACGATCGGCTACCTGATGATGGAAGCCGACAGCATCCAGGTGGTGACGCACGACCATCGCACTTTGCCGGCGCGTGCGATCGCCTACGACCTCGCGACCGGTTTCGGCCTGATCCAGCCCCTGCTGCCGCTGCGGGGCATCCGCCCCGTGCCGCTTGGCAGCGGGGTCGCGACAGCCCCGGGCGCGCCCTTGCTCGCGGCTGCGGGTGGAGAGTCGGCGCAAGTGGCGCTGACCCAACTGGTGAGCCGCCGCGCCTTTTCGGGCTATTGGGAGTACCACATCGAAGGCGCCCTGTTCACCAGCCCGCCTCTGGGCAACCACAGTGGCGCCCCGCTGTTCAACCAGCGCGGCGAACTGCTCGGCATCGGCAGCCTGTTCGTTGGCGACGCGCTGGGCGATAACCAGCGGCTGCCAGGCAACATGTTCGTACCCGTCGACCTGCTCAAACCCATCCTGGCTGAAATGCGGCAGACGGGCAGCACGCGCGCGAGCCGGCGGGCGTGGCTGGGACTGAGTTCGACGGAACAAGGCGGGCGGGTGCAGATCGTGAGGGTCAGCCCCGACAGCCCCGCGCAAGCCGCGGGCCTCGGGCCGGGGGATGTGGTCCTGGCCATCGACGGCGAAAGGGTGAGCACGCTGGAAGGCTTCTACAAGAAGCTCTGGAGACACCCTGACCCGGAAACCGACGTGCTGCTGACCGTGTTGCAGGGCGCCGACGTCCGGCAGGTCACCGTGAAGCCCGCCGATCGCATGAAGACGATGCGCAAGCCCGCCGGGATCTGATCGGCTGGACATTTGCCAGTACCGACTGACAAGTCCTCCGGAAAAATCCTGACGCGGATGAGAGCAGCAGTCCTTAGCCTTCGACTTCAGCAGTCACACGAGGGGGAAGTTCGCATGACAGTAGAAACAGCAGGCGCGAGCCCGGGCGGTGAGCCCCGCCGCGCCCGGTGGCGTGACTGGCTGCAGTTCGCGGTGCTGGCCCTGTTGCTGCTGCTGCTGTCCGAAGCCCTGTGGCTGTGGCAGACCTGGCCGGTGCGCGAGCTGTTGCAGCCGACGGTTTCCAGCCAGACCCGCCCCGCCAGCCGATGAACGCGCGCCTGCTGTTCAACGAAGTGCGCGCCGCCGCCAGGCGTCTTGGCCCCGCCCTGACGATCGCCTACGTGCTGCTCGCGGCTTGGGCGATCGGCATTGCCATCGCCGCGGGGCAGCTCGGAGGCTGGCGCCAGGAGCTGTCCCGCACATTGCTCCAGTTGAATGCGGACGCCCAGTTCCGCGCCCGCGTGCACAACCGGGACGCCGTGGACCCCGAGTGGTATCGCCGCAAGGCATTGGCACTGCTTGCCGCGACCGACCAGCTCCGGCAGGACGCCATCTGGACCCACTTCCTCCCTGGTTCCTGGCGCGCCTTCGACAACCTGGAGGAGCAGGTGCAAGCCCGGGTCGACCGCGAGTTCGGCGAGATCGTGGTGGAAACCGTGCGCCGCGAGCTGTACGCCCGCACGAGCCGGTTGACAGGCGTGCCGCTGGTGCGGGCCACGGGCGACCTGCAGGGGGGCGCCGAGTGCCAGTCGCCGGTGCCGCAGACGCTGGACCGCAAGCTCACGGCAGCGCCCGAAGACCTGCCGGAGTTCGTGGCGGTGATGGACTACGTCGCCGGCGTGCAGCAGCTGGATGCGGCGGTGCAGTCCTTCCTCGCCCTTCAATACAGCGGTGGCCAGCCCGACGAGGTGCGCAAGCTGGTGGCTTACACCCTCGGCAAGGAGCTGCCAGGATCGCTCGCCGAGAGCGTGCGCATGTTCCACGGCGGCGAGGAGGTCAACCTGCAGCCGGTGCTGATGCAATCGCGCCTGCAATGGGCGACGCGATGTTCCCTCGCCAAGGCCATGAGCGCGCTGCACACGCGCTTGCTCAACACCAATGACCTGTTCGCGCTCGAACAGTCGCTGGTGGAGCGCAGCGCCGGCTTGTTCGAGCCGTCGGCACGCGCTGCCTCGTTCGACCGCACCGTGGAGCGATACCGCGCCGTGCACGCGCTGCTGGAGGACCAGCACGCGCTGCTCGCCAAGGGCGGCAACGACTGGATGAAGGAAGGCACGCTCAAGCTCGGGCCGGCCTACCAGGGCGTGCTCCAGCGCATAGAGCGCACGCGGCTGCTCGGGCCCGAGGTCGTGCAGCAACTGAACAACCAGTCGGGCGAAGCGTTCGCCGAGTTCCGCAAGCAGTTCGAACTGGCCTTCGGCAGCCGCGGCGAACCCGGGGTGGTCTGGCTGGAAAGCGAGCAACGTTTCGGCCTTTCGCAGGAGCGGTCCGGCCTGCGCGAAGGTCTGGGCGCCTTGCTGAAGACGTCCTTCATGCGCGAGGACGCGAGCGGCGGCGCCGCTGCCCCGGCGCGCGATACCGTGCCGCTGGCGACGGTGGTCGACCAAGCGAAGGCGCTCGCCGACGAGAGGTTGCGCGCCCTCACCGACGCGGTGCCCAGGTTTCCCGACGGCGTCCAGCCGGTGGTCGAGCGCCTGGTGGATGCACGCGTGGCGGACCTCGTCTACCAGCAGGCAGCGCGCGCACTGAAGGTGGCCCTGAGCACGGACGCGAACGCGCCCTTTGACCCGGCCGCCTTCCGCCGCCAGCGCGAGCAGGTCGCCGCCCTGCAGGGCGTGCTGAAGGAAGCGGGTGCCAGCGCACTCGGCGAACGGCTGGTGGCTGCCCTCGACGGCGAACTGGTGCGCCGCCTGGCCACGCTGCAGCAGGCCTGGCGACAGCAAGCGTGGCTGCAGGGCAAATCCGAAGACTTTGCCTGGTGGCAGGGCGAGCCGCTGTCGCTGGCGCACAGCCTGGGAGCCACCGAGGTGCCCGGGAGCGCGCCTTCGCTCGCCCGCACGGCCAGCCGCCTGGAACTGCTGGCGCAGCAGGCCAGGCCCCTCCTGGCCGCCGGCAGCCCGATGCTCGCCGCCGACGGCACCGCAGCCCGCTGGCAGCAATTGCAAGCGGAACTGGAGCATTACGCTGCCAAGGCGCCGGACAGCAGCCTGCTGCGGCTGGAGAAATACGTGGCCGCAGCGGGCACGGACCTGCGCAAGGAGAACTGCGCCGACAAGCTGGCCGCCTTGCCGCCGCCTGCCGGTGACGACGAGATTGCGCAGCGCCACCTGCAGTTGCACATGGCGCTCGCCAGCCGCTGCAGCGAGCTGCGCGTGTCGGCCGCCGCGCCGCCGCCCGCGCTTGCCCAGTAGCCGGCGCTCAGGCGCGCAAACCGCTGTCCACGGTGGGGTGGCGCAGGGCCAGGCGCAGCTCGCGCTTCAGGCGGGTGTTGTCCAGGCGCCGCGACTCGCTCATGAAGCTCAGGAGCATCAGCGGCAGTTGCTCCTGGGCCGTCGACCGCGGCAAGCGTGCGGGGCGCGGCAGGCCGTACAGGTCGGCGGCGCGATCGAAGTAATCGCCCATCTTCAACTCGGTGTCGTCGCTCGCGTGGTAGATGCGTTGCGGCCGCCCGCGCCACAAGGCGGCGATCACGGCGCGCGCGAGGTCGTCGGCATGGATGTGGTTGGTGTAGACATCGTCCTGCGCCTGCAGCACCGGCGTGCCCTTGAGCAGCCGCTCGCGCGGCGTCCCGCCGCTGCGGTCGCCCGCGTAGATGCCGGGGATGCGCAGGATGCTGGCCCGCACGTTCGTTCCCCGACCGAAGAAGCGGACCTGGCGCTCGGCGTCGACACGGCGCTGCGCGCGCGGTGTTTGCGGCCGAACCACGCGCGTTTCGTCGACGCGGGCGCCCGCACAGTCCCCATACACGCCGCTGGTGGACGCGTACACCAGGGACTGCGGCAGGCTGCGGCGGCGCAACACGCGCAGCAGTGCCTGCGTGCGCAGGTCCCGCCACCAGTCTTGTGCGCCGCTGTTCGCCGGCGGCGCGAGATGCACGACATGGTCGGCGATCCCGGCCAGGCGTGACAAGGATCCCGGCCGGTCGAGATTACCCACCAGCGGCGCGATACCGGCAGCGCGCAGCTCCGG
>JAQGMY010000127.1 GCA_028292105.1 Ramlibacter sp. | reverse complement strand
GCACCTGGTCGGCCTGGATGGGCCGGACCGCAAACGCCGCGGGCAACAGTGGCGCATCCACCAGGCGCGACATCGTGCGTGGCTGCACCACGCCCGCGACCCCTTGCGCGGACATCCAGCCGAGCAGCGCCTTTGCCGCGGCTTCCGAGACCTGCGCCGCAGCTTCCTGCCCGTAGGCCCCGGCGCAGGCGCAGCAAGCGATGAACGTGAGCAGGCTTCGCATGCTCATCGCCTCAACCCGTTGATCATCCCGAGCATTTCGTCGGAGGCCTGCACCACCTTCACGCTCGCCTCGTAGGCGCGCTGCGCCACCATCAGGTTCACCATCTCGTCGACCAGCCTGACGTTCGATCCCTCCAGCATCCCTTGCGCAACGGTGCCCATGCCGTCCTCGCCCGCGCGGCCGCCGATCGGCTCGCCTGAAGGCTCGGTGGACCGGTAGACCCCCGCGCCTTGTGCAAGCAACCCCTGTGCGTTGGTGAACCGCACCAGCTCGAGTTGCCCAGCCTCCACCGGGTCGGCCTGGCCGGGAAGCCGCACCTGCACACGGCCGGTGCTGGAAATGAGGACGGCCTGCGCGTTGTCCGGAATGCTCACGCCCGGCTTGAGCGGGATGCCGGTGAGCGTGGCGAGCTGCCCTTCGGCATTCACCTTCAATGTTCCACCGCGGCCAAATGCGCGCGTTCCGTCGGGCATGGCCAACTCGAAGAAGCCATCACCGACAATGGCGATGTCGAGCGGCGCATCGGTCTTCTTCAGGTCTCCGCCCTCGAAGACCCGCGCCGGAGCACCCAACTGCACGCCGGCGCTCGTTGTGGCCAGAGGGGCTGCGCCTGAAGCGTCCCCCACGCGGCCGGTCAAGGTGGCGGAGACGACCAGTTCCGAAAAGCTGACGCGGCTCTTCTTGAAGCCGGGCGTGTTCACGTTCGCGAGGTTGCTGGCGATGGCATCCACGTGCGCCTGCTGCGCCTGCATGCCGGTGGCTCCGATGTAGAGTGCGTCAAGCATGCATTGCTCCTCTTTGCTGATGATCCCGGCGGCGGATCACGATGCTTCCCCGAGCTTGCGGATGCTGGTCGCCAGCATGTCGTCGTAGCCCACCGCCACTTTCTGTAGCGTCTCCATGTGACGCAGCGTCTCGAGCAGCCGCACCATTTCGTGCATGTGGCTGACGTTGGAGTTCTCGAGAAAACCTTGCTGAACCTGTACGGAGCCTTCCAGGCTGGGCGTTGCGTCTCCCTGGAGCCGTACCAGTCCGCCACCCAGGCGCTGAATATCCGCGCCCGGCGCGAACTGCACCACCTTCAATTGCGCGATGGGTGAGGGCTTGCCGGCCGCCGCACCGGGCAGCGCGCCGTCACGGACACGCCCCGCTTCGTCCACCGTCGGCGCGCCGTGCGGCAGCTGGATTTCTCCACCCAGACCCATCACCGGGTCGCCCTGCTGGGTGACGAGACGGCCCTGTCCGTCCAGGCGGAAGTTGCCCTGCCGTGTGTACGCAGTGCCGTCTGCGGTCTGCACTTCGAACCAGCCCGGTCCGGAAAGCGCCAGGTCCAGCTTCTGCCCGGTCGACTTGAGGGTTCCTGCATGCTGGTCGATCGCGATGGAGACCTGGGGCGCTGCAGCGGAGAGCGCACCCTCGAGCTGTGCCGCGAAGGGAAGCACCGCCACCACTTCACGCTTGTATCCGGAGGTCTGCGCGTTGGCGATGTTCATGCCGACGCGGTCCATGCGCGTCATGTCGGCGTGCATGCTGCCCAGGATCATGGAAAGGACTTCGTGCATGGCAGTTCAGAAGGTGACGGTGCCGAAGGACTTGAGTTCGATGGCATGCGGGATCTCCGCCATCGACAGGATGCGCAGGTGGGGGAGGCCCCGCTCCGACAACGTGCGCAGATGCCGCCGCAGCTCCGGCGCGCACAGGAGCACCGGCAGCAGGTTGCTCTTCATCATTTTTTCGGCGTGTTGCATCAGCTGCAGGAGGAATTTCTCGAGCAGGCGAGGCTCGAGCACCACGCCACCCGTGGCGCCCTCTCGCCGGGCGGCCTGCAGGTTCTGCAGGAGGCGGCTTTCGATGGCGGGGTCGAGCGTGAGGACGTGGAGTGCGGCGGTAGGGCCGGCCAGGCCCTGGCAGATCGCGGCTCCCAGGCGCTGCCTGACGGCTTCGGTGAGCTGCGTGGCATCCTTGCTGCCGCGGCCGGCGTCGGCGAGCGTTTCCAGGATCGCCTCGATATGACGGATCGAGACCTTCTCGCGCAGCAGGTTCTGCAGCACCTTTTGCACGTCGGCCGCCGACAGGACGACGGGAATGAGTTCTTCCACGAGCACCGGCTGCGACTGGCGCACGCGTGCCAGCAGCTTCTCCAACTCCGGGCGGGTCAGGAGGCTCGCAGCCTCGCGCCGCAAGACCTCCGACAGGTGCGTCATGAGCACGGTGGGCGCGTCGACCAAGGTGTAGTGGGCAGCCGTGGCCTGCTCGCGCTGCGCCGGCGAGATCCAGACTGCTGGCAAGCCATAGGTAGGATCCTTGGTCACCTCACCTGGCACCAGGCGGGTCTCTCCCGCGGCGTGGATGGCCAGCAGCTGTCCGTCGCGTGCCTCACCCTTAGCGACCAGTGCGCCGTCGACGTGCACTTCATAGGCGTCCGCCGGCAGACGGTGCGCCGCCCGGAAGCGGATCGGCGGGATCAACAGCCCGAACTCTTGGGCGTGCTGCTTGCGCATGGCCGACAGTCGCTCGAGGAACATGCCACCGTCGGCGCCGACCTTGGCTTCCCAACGGCTGCCCACCAGCACCTCGATGGGTTCGACCGGAGGCACCTCGCAAGCTTCGTTGGAGGACGCTGGCGCTTGCGCTCCGGGCTGCGCCGCACCCGCTGGGTCATCGGATTGGGCGCGATGTGCGAGCCAGGCGGTCAGCGTGGCGGCAGCGAGCAGCACCGCCGTCGGAAGCGCTGGGATCCCGGGCAGGCAAAGGAGGCCCACGAGCGCCACGGCCACCAGCACCAGCGTCTTGGGGAAGGAGGTGACCTGCCGCAGCACCTGCTGGCTCAGGTTGCCGTCGGAAGCCGACCGCGTGACGATGATGCCCGTGCCCACCGCGATGATGAGGGCCGGCACCTGGGTCACGATACCGTCGCCGATGGTCAGCAAGGTGTAGGTTTGCAGCGCCTGCGACCATGGCAACTTGTGCTGCAACACGCCTATCACCAGGCCGCCCACGATGTTGATCAGCAAGATGAGGATGCCCGCGATCGCGTCGCCCTTGACGAACTTGCTGGCGCCGTCCATGGCGCCGTAGAAGCCCGCTTCCTTCTCCAGGTTCTTGCGGCGACGCTGCGCTTCCGCCTGGTCGATGAAGCCCATGTTCAGGTCGGCATCGATGCTCATTTGCTGCCCGGGCATGCTGTCCAGGGTGAAGCGCGCGGCGACCTCCGACACCCGCTGCGCCCCGTTCGTGACGACCACGTACTGAACAACGATCAGGATCAGGAACACGATCAGGCCGACGACGAAATTCCCCGCCACCACGTACGAGCCGATCGCGCCTATCACCCTGCCCGCATCGCCTTCTGCCAGGATCAGCCGGGTGGCCGCCACGTTCAGCGACAGCCGAAACAGGGTGGCCACCAGGAGGAGCGAAGGAAAGGTGGAAAACTCCACCGGCCTCACCATGAAGAACGTGAGCAGCAGCACCAGGAAAGCGAAGCTGAAGTTGGCCAGGATCAGGAAGTCCAGCAGGGGCCGCGGGATCGGCACGAGCAGGACCATGAGCACGCCCAGCACCAAGAGCACCAGCGCCACGTCCGTGTGGCGCGCCAGCAGGTGCTGGACGCGACTCACGCCGCCGCTCCTGCCGCCGCGCGCTGCTGGCGAGCGGCGAAGACCCAGACGATGATGCGCGCCACCTCGGCATGGAAGTCGGAGGGCAACGCGTCGTCGATCGCCGTCGCGCGGAACAGGCGCCGCGTGAGCGCCGGGTTGCGCACCACCACCACGTTGTGGCGGGCGGCGATCTCGCGCATCGCCGCGGCCAGCTGCCCGGCGCCCTTGGCGACGACGCGCGGCGCATCCATCTCCCCATGCACGTAGCGCAGCGCCACTGCGTAATGCGTCGGGTTCGTCAGCACCACGTCGGCCGTTCTGGTGTTCTTCAGCGCCAGGCTGCGCTTGAGCATCTCCCGCCGCAGTTCGCGCAGGCGGCCGCGGATGCGCGGGTCGCCCTCGCGGTTCTTGTGTTCATCCTTCAACTCGCGCCGGCTCATGCGCATGCGGCGGCCGAATTCAGCCCGGGTGTAGGCGAGGTCGGCAAAGGCGAGGACACCCAGCGCCAGCGCCATCTTCATGCCCACCGCCCCGATGTCCTGCACCAGCAAATGCAGGAACGCGCCCGGCGTGAGCGAAGCGATCTGGTGAAACTGGCCGGGCAGCGTCCGCAGCGCGAACCAGGCCACTGTCGCGAGCACCAGCAGCTTCAGGCAGGCCTTGGCGCCGTCGAACAGTGTGCGCAGTGAAAACAGGCGCTTGATGCCGGCGGCCGGGTTGATGCGGCTGAAGTCCGCCTGCAAGGGCGCCAGCGAGAACACGAAGCCGTTCTGCACCACGCTGCCGGCGACCGCCGCCAGCGCGACGACGACCAGGAACGGCAGCATGACGCCGGCGACCGCGCCAGTGGCATCGACGACCAGCCGCCACGTGGCGGAACCATCCGCATCCGGGTGGCCGGCCTGTGCCAGGATGGCGCCGCTCTGGCGCAGCACCGCCACGACGGCGTCGAACCCGTGCCACGTCAGGTACGCCATGCCCGCCAGGAAGACCGCTGCGCCCACGATTTCCGTGCTGCGCGCCGTCTGCCCCTTCTCCCTCGCCTTCTCCAGCTTGTGGGGCGTTGCGGATTCGTTGCGATCGAGTTCCTGATCGGCCATCAGCGGCGCCCTCCTGCATCGAACCAGCCGCTCCAGGCCTGGTGGATGCCTGCATAGAGGCGCGCGGCCGGCGCGGAGAAGCCCATCGCCCAGACCGACAGCGCCAGCAGCCCGGCGAGGATCTTGATGGGCATGCCCATCACCAGCGTGTTCATCTGCGGCAGGTTGCGCGACGCGACCCCGAGCACGAAGTCGAGCAGCAGCAGCCCCAGGACCAGCGGCGCGGCCAAGGCGAAACCAAGGCCGAACAGCGCTCCCATCTGCCGCACCAGCGGTTCGGCGGCGCCCGCCCCCGGCCAGGCCTGCCCTACCGGCAAGCGTTCGATGCTGTAGGCCAGGCCGCGAAGCAACACGTGGTGCCCGTTCACCAGAAAGAAGAACACGGCAGCGAACAGGCTGAACACGGAAGACAGCACGGGCACGCGTGTGCGGGTCAGTGGGTCGAACACCTGCGCGACGCCAAAGCCGATCTGGACGTCGATCAGGCGGCCCGCCACCGCGAATCCGGCGAACGCCATCAGGATCCCGAGTCCGAGGGTGGCGCCGATCGCCGCCTCGCGCAGGATGGCGGTGATCAGGCTGCCCGCGTCGCGCGGAAGCGCCAGCGAGGTGCCGGCGAACGGCATGGCCAGTACGCACGCAAGTGCGACGGCGATCAGCAGGCGCGCCACCGCGGGCATGCTGGCCGCATACAGCACTGGGGTGAGGAGCAGCATGGCGCCGATGCGCGTCGCCAGCAGCAGCACGCCGGTGATCCAGGCAGCGCCGAAGAGGGAGACGATCTCGCTCATCGCGCACTCACACCATGGAGGGGATCTGCGACCACAAGGTGATCGCGAAGCGGCACAGCGTGCGCAGCATCCACGGACCGAAGGCGATCACCGCGACACCCGCCGTCACGAGCTTCGGGATGAAGCTCAAGGACATTTCCTGGATCTGCGTGATGACCTGCAGGACGCTCACCGCCAGGCCCACCAGCAAGGTCAGGCCCAGCACGGGCAGGCAGACCAGCAGCCCTGTCCAGAACAGGTCCGAGGTCATCTTCATCGCCAGATCGCTGTGCACCAGGGGCTCCCCGCGTAAAAGCAGTGGGGGCCATCGTGCCGCGGGTGCCGCAGCGGTTCAGTGCGTCAGTTCACAGCCTTCCGGGACATTCGAACCTCGTCGAATGGAAGGAGGCGAAACGCGCGAAGCACTTGCGCGCACAAACAAAAACGCCCACTGCAAAGTGGGCGTTCGTGACGAGAGTTTTGGCTCTCTTGTTGGTTGCGCGGGCAAGATTTGAACTTGCGACCTTTGGGTTATGAGCCCAACGAGCTACCAGGCTGCTCCACCGCGCGTCAGAAGGGAAATTATAGCCTATTCAGCGGTCGCTTGCTCGCCGTCGGCAACTTCGGCGACCTCGGGGCGGTCGACCAGTTCGACCAGTGCCATGGGCGCGTTGTCGCCGACGCGAAAGCCCATCTTCAGGATGCGGGTGTAGCCGCCCGGACGCGCCGCGTAACGCGGGCCGAGTTCGTTGAACAGCTTCACCACGATGTCGCGGTTGCGCAGGCGGTCGAAGGCCAGGCGCTTGTTCGACAGGGTGGGTTCCTTGCCCAGCGTGATCATCGGCTCGACCACGCGGCGCAGTTCCTTGGCCTTGGGCACCGTGGTCTTGATGACCTCGTGCTCCAGCAGGGAGACCATCATGTTGCGCAGCATGGCGAGCCGGTGCTCGCTGGTGCGATTGAGTTTGCGAAGTCCGTGTCCGTGGCGCATGGTGATTTCCTTTCGATTATTTAGCCCGCAGCCGTATCAGGTACTGCAGGGTCACCGTAACGGAGGAAACGTGGCCGCTTTCGCAGCCCCGTCCTTCGTTCTTATCGTTTGTCCAGCCCGGCCGGCGGCCAGGATTCCAGTTTCATGCCAAGGGTCAGGCCGCGCGAGGCGAGCACTTCCTTGATTTCGTTGAGCGACTTGCGACCCAGGTTGGGGGTCTTGAGCAGCTCGTTCTCGGTGCGCTGGATCAGGTCACCGATGTAATAGATGTTCTCGGCCTTCAGGCAGTTCGCGGAACGCACCGTGAGCTCGAGCTCGTCCACCGGACGCAGCAGGATCGGGTCGAACTGCTGCGACGAGCGCTGCACCGGCTGGTCGAAGGCGGCCAGTTCGGAGCCTTCGAGCTGGGCGAACACGGCAAGCTGTTCCACCAGGATCTTGGCCGAGGCACGCACCGCGTCTTCCGCGGTGATGGCGCCGTTGGTCTCGATCTCCATGACCAGCTTGTCCAGGTCGGTACGCTGTTCGACCCGCGCGCTTTCGACCGTGTAGCTCACGCGGCGAACCGGCGAGAACGACGCGTCCAGCACGATGCGGCCGATCGACTTGGTGGGCTCTTCGCCATAACGGCGCATGGTCCCCGGCACGTAGCCGCGGCCCTTTTCCACCTTGATCTGCATGTCGATCTTGCCGCCTTGCGACAGCGTGGCGATCACGTGCTCGGGATTGATGATCTCGACGTCGTGCGGAGTCTGGATGTCGGCAGCGGTCACGATGCCTTCCCCGTCCTTGCGCAGCGACAGCGTCACTTCGTCGCGGTTGTGGAGCTTGAACACCACACCCTTCAAGTTCAACAGGATGCCCACCACGTCTTCCTGCACGCCGTCGATCGACGAATATTCGTGCAGGACTCCGGCGATGGTCACCTCCGTTGCCGAGTAACCCACCATCGACGAGAGCAGGACCCGGCGCAGCGCGTTGCCCAGCGTATGGCCGTAGCCACGCTCGAACGGCTCCAGGGTCACCTTGGCGCGGTTCACGCCAAGCTGTTCCACGTTGATGGACTTGGGTTTCAGCAGGTTGGTTTGCATGCAGGACTTCCTCTCAATACCCCCGGCTCGTTACACCGGTAAGGCTGGTGAAGTGCCTCGCCGCAGCGCGGCAAGGAACAAAAAATACTAAGGACACGCCAACGTGAGGTGGCGCGTCTTGTCCGTTTAGCGCGAATACAGTTCGACGATCAGCGCTTCCTTGATGTCGGCGCCGAATTCGTCGCGGTCCGGAACCTTCTTGAAGGTGCCTTCGGCCTTGTCGACCGACACTTCCACCCAGGCGGGCAGGCCGACCTGCGTGGCCAGCTGCAGGGCTTCCGCGACGCGGGTCTGCTTCTTGGACTTGTCGCGCACCGCGATCACGTCGCCGGCCTTGACCAGGTACGACGGGATGTTCAGCGCCTTGCCGTTCACCGTGATGGCCTTGTGGCTCACCAGCTGGCGCGCTTCGGCGCGGGTGGAGCCGAAGCCCATGCGGTACACCACGTTGTCCAGGCGGCATTCCAGCAGGAACAGCAGGTTCGCGCCGGTGTTGCCCTTGCGGCGGTCGGCTTCGTGGAAGTAGCGGCGGAACTGCTTTTCCATGATGCCGTACATCCGCTTGACCTTCTGCTT
>JAQGMY010000192.1 GCA_028292105.1 Ramlibacter sp. | reverse complement strand
CCCTTGCGGATGTAGTTGTGGATGTCCTTGACCTTCTCGTCACCCAGCTGCGAGTCGCGCAGCCGGCTCACCGCGTCGTATTCGTACAGGCCCTGCTGTGCCTTGGTGGTGGACTTGATGTGCCACTGCAGCAGCGGCATCTTCAATGCCTGCGCCACCTCTTCCGCCAGCATCGTCTTGCCGGTTCCCGGTTCTCCCTTCACCAGCAGCGGGCGCTTGAGCGTGATCGCCGCGTTCACGGCCAGCATCAGGTCTTGCGTGGCGACGTAGTTCTGGGAGCCTTGGAACTTCATGGTTGCGGGGGGTGGGGAGGGCGACGGGGTGGCCCCCTATAATCGCCGGTTGATCGAAAGAAACTGACCTCGTCCGGATTGTGCTCGCAAAATGAACAAGCTGTTGATCACGCTTTTTGGCCTGTCTGTCGCTTGGGCGACCGGCCTGGCACAGGCGCAGACGCCGCCTGCCACGGCCCCCGCCGCTGCCCCGACCAAGGCGCCCGCCACCAATGCCGCCGGCCCGGCCAGCCCGAAGTCGCTGGAGGCCAAGGTCGCCATGTGCGTGGGCTGCCACGGCATCGTCGGCTACAAGGCCAGCTTTCCCGAGGTCTACCGCGTGCCGCAGATCGCCGGGCAGAACGCCAAGTACATCGCCGCCGCGCTCAACGCGTACAAGACCGGCGACCGCAAGCACCCGACCATGCGCGGCATTGCGGAGAGCCTGAGCGACCAGGACGTGGCGGACATCTCCACCTATTACGAAAACCTGGGCAAGGAATCGCGCCGCGCGATCGCCGCGGAAAAGCCGAGCCGCGAGCCGAGCCCCGAGGTCGCCGCGCTGCTGCAGAAGGCCGCCTGTGCGTCGTGCCACGGTGCCAACTTCTCCAAGCCGGTCGACCCGAGCTATCCGAAGATCGCCGGCCAGTACGCCGACTACGTCTTCGTCGCGCTGAAGGCGTACAAGACGGAGAACAACCCGGCCATGGGCCGCAACAACGGCGTGATGGGCGCCATCACCAAGCAGTTCTCGAACGCGGAGCTCAAGGCGCTGGCGAACTATGTCGGTTCGCTGGAAGGCGAAATGGCAACCGTGCCGGAACCCAGGTTCCACCGGAGTCATTGAGCGGCCGTCATCCCCGCGCAGGCGGGGATCCGGAGCGTTGAAGAAGGCGGCCCGCGGGCCGCTTTGCTTTTGGCGTCTTGCAGAGGCTGGCCGGTGGAGTTCGGCTTGGCGCTCGACCGCCGCCGCTACTTCGTGGCCCGCCGCTGCACGCACGCCACATACGCATCGCCATCCGGCGGCCGCCCCGCGCGCTGGCTCTCCCACAGCATCTGCCCCAGGCACTCCATCGCCTCGTGGTGCGCGTCGTGCAGGGAGTTCCGCTTCGCCGCCAGCAGCTCCACCGCCTGCCGGATGCCGCGCGGCTGGTCGATGGAGCACTGCTCGCTGATCGACAGGTGCATCGACAGGTGCAGGAAGGGGTTGCTGGCGCCGCCGCTGCCGTCGTAGACGCGCGCCACCGCGGCGTCGGCGTCTTCCAGGTCCGGGTCGTACTCCCGGTGCTCCTTGAGCCATTCGCTGGCCAGCGTTTCGAGTGCGTCCAGCAGCTGGCCGGAGCGTGCTTTCGCATGCACCGCGCAGAAGAAGCGGCGCACGTCTTCCTGGGACGGATTGAACATGGCGGAAAGCCTAGCACGGGCTGCGGCCCGGCCTGCCGTCTGCTGGAAAGTCTGTAGAGACGCACTGCCGGCCGGGCCGGAGAATGGTCCGGCTCCGCGGCGCCCCGTCCGCGGCCGTGCGTGCTTTCTTCTTCGGAGACAAAACCATGAAGTTCATCAGAACCGCAATCCTGGGCCTGGCCGCCATGGTCGGCCTGGTCCTGGCCGTGCAGGCGCAGAACATTTCCATCGCCACCGGCGGCACCGGCGGGGTGTACTACCCGATGGGCGGCGGCCTCGCCGCCGTGCTGTCCAAGTACGTGCCCGGCATGCAGGCCACCGCCGAAGTCACCGGCGGCTCGGTCGACAACCTCAAGCTGATCGGCAGCGGCAAGCCCTACGTCGGCTTCACCATGACCGACGCGGCGCTGGACGCCTACAAGGGCGAGGACAAGTTCAAGGGCGGCAAGGTGCCGCTGCGCACGCTGATGATCCTGTACCCCAACCGCATGCACGTGGTGACGGTCGACGGCAAGGGCATCACCCGGTTCGCCGACCTCAGGGGCAAGCGCGTGTCGACCGGCTCGCCCGGCAGTGCCACCGAGGTGATGGCGTTCCGCCTGATCGAAGCGGCCGGCATGGACAAGGACAAGGACCTCAAGCGCGAGCGCCTCGGCGCCGCCGAATCCGTCAACGCGATCAAGGACGGCAAGATCGACGCGTTCTTCTGGGTCGGCGGCCTGCCGACGGCGGCAGTCTCCGACCTCGCCAACACGCCCGGCAACAAGATCCGCATGATCGACCACGCCGAACTGGTGCCGGCCATGAACAAGAAGTACGGCAACTTGTATGTCGAGGACACGATCCAGAAGTCGGTGTACCGCGGGATGGACACGGACAACAAGCAGGCGACGGTGATGAACATCCTCGTGGCGCACGAGAACATGGACGACAAGACCGCGTACAACATCGTCAAGACCATCTTCGACAAGAAGCCGGAGCTGGTGGCGGTGCACAAGGAAGCCGAGAACTTCAAGCTCGAAAGCCAGAAGCAGGCCGCCACCCCGATCCCGTTCCACCCCGGCGCCGCGAAGTACTTCGCGGAAAAAGGCATCAAGCTGAACTGACCTGCACCGCCTAGAACATGACACAACATCAGGCGGAAAAAGTGGCGCTCAGCGAGGCAGTGAGCGAGGCGGCGCTGAAGAAGGCCGAGGAGTACATCGAGCAGGAAGAAGGCGCCGCCAACAAGCTCAAGGGCGTGCTGGCGGTGTTCATCACGCTCACGGCCGTGGTGATGTCGGTCTTCCACCTCTACACGGCTTATGCGATCGTGCCGACGCAGACGCTGCGGCCGGTGCACGTGGCCTTCGTGCTGTTCCTGTCGTTCCTGGTGTTCCCGGTGGCGGCGCGCTTTCGCCACCGCGTGATGTGGTGGGACTGGATCGCGGCGGCGCTGTCGGTCGCGGTCGCGGTCTACCTGATCCAGGGCGGCGACGACATCACCGATCGCAACACCTCGCCGCTGCCTTTGGACATCTTCTTCGGCGTCTGCCTGATGGGCCTGGTGCTGGAGGCCATGCGGCGCACCGCCGGCTGGATCATGCCGGTGATCTGCCTGGCCTTCGTGGCCTATGCCCTGGCCGGCCCGTGGCTGCCGTCGCCCTGGACGCACAAGGGCTACGAAGTCGGCCGGCTGGTCGGCGTGATGTACATGACGCTCGAGGGCATCTACGGCACGGCCGTGGATGTCGCTTCGTCGCTGATCATCCTGTTCACCATTTTCGGCGCCGTCCTGCAGTACTCGGGCGCGGGCAAGTTCTACATCGACTTCTCGTTTTCCGCGATGGGCGGCAAACCGACGGGCGCCGGGCGCACCGTGGTGCTCGCGTCCTTCCTGCTCGGCGGCCCTTCGGGGTCCGGCGTGGCGACGACGGTCACCCTCGGCTCGGTCGCCTACCCGATGCTGGCGAAGGTCGGCTACGAGAAGAACGCGGCCGGCGGTTTGCTGGCGGCGGGCGGGCTTGGCGCGATCATCTCGCCGCCGGTGCTGGGCGCGGCGGCCTTCCTGATCGCCGAGTTCCTGAAGATCTCCTACCTCGACGTGCTGTTGATGGCGTGCATCCCGACGCTGCTGTTCTACTTCGCGCTGTTCCTCATGGTGGAGATCGACGCACGCAAGTACGGCATGGGCAACACGGTGTTCGAGAAGGTCGACACGGTCTGGAACCTCACGCGCAAGTACTGGTTCCACTTCCTGTCGCTGGTCTCCATCGTGTTCTTCATGATGTGGGGCTTCTCGCCGGTGCTGTCGGTGTTCTGGGCCACGGTCGTGTCCTTGCTCACCAGCTTCCTGCGGCGCGACACCGCGCTGGTCCCCTACGATATCTGGCGCGGCCCGGGCATCGGCAGGAAGCTGTGGAACTCACCGCTGATGAAGGCCATGGAGGGCGGATCGATCGGCGTGCTGAACGTCGCCGCCACCTGCGCCGGCGCCGGCATCATCGTCGGCGTCGTCACCTTGACCGGGCTGGGCCTGAAGTTCAGCTCCATCGTCATCGACTACGCCGGCGGCTCGCTGCTGCTGACGGCGATCTTCACCTCGCTGGTGGTGTGGATCGTCGGGCTCGCGGTGCCGGTGACGGCGTCGTACATCATCTGCGCGGTCATCGCGGCGCCGGCGCTGATGAAGCTGGGCGTGCCGGACTTCGCGGCGCACATGTTCATCTTCTACTACGCGGTGCTGTCGGAGGTGTCGCCGCCCACTGCCTTGTCCCCCTTCGCCGCGGCGGCCATCACCGGCGGCGACCCGTACAAGACCACCTTGCAGTGCTGGAAGTACACGGTGCCGGCTTTCCTGGTGCCCTTCGTCTTCGTGCTCGATCCGAGCGGCCAGGGCCTGCTGTTGATGGGGTCGACGAAGGCCCTGGCATCCGCCGACTGGTGGTCCATCGCCGAAGTGACCGTGACCTGCGCGATCGGCATCGCGGCGCTGGCCGCCGGCTTCCAGGGCTGGGCCTTCCGGCGCACCAGCAAGGTCGAACGCGTGCTGCTGATCGTCTCCGGCTTCCTGCTGGCGTATCCGGGGTGGATCGCGGACGTGATCGGCATCGGGATGGTCGGCGCGGTGATCGCGATGCAGCTGATGCGGCCGCTGCCGCAGCCGGCCTGAGAGAATGCGGGGAGCCTGGAACCAACACATGAACCAACTCGACCCATCCGCCAAGGGCGTCTACCTCATCACCGTGACGCCGTTCACCGACAGCGGCGCACTGGACCTCGCGAGCACCGATCGCATGGTCGACTTCTGCCTCGACAAGGGCGTCACCGGCCTCACCGTGCTCGGCATCATGGGCGAGGCGACCAAGCTCACCGCCGAAGAGTCGCGCGTGTTCGTCAAGCAGGTGCTGGCGCGGGTCAAGGGCCGCGTCCCGGTTGTGGTCGGCGCCTCCGCGCCCGGCTTCGCGGCGATGGGGGAACTCACCGAATCGGTGATGTCGCTGGGCGCCTCCGGCGTCATGGTCGCGCCGCCGCCCTCGGTGCGCACCGACGACCAGATCGTTTCCTATTTCGACATGGTCAGCGAAACGCTGGGCAAGACGCCCTGGGTGCTGCAGGACCACCCTGTCTCCACCACGGTGCAGATGTCGACGTCGGTCATCCTGCGCATCCTGAAGAACTCGCCGGGCTGCGTGATGCTCAAGCACGAGGACTGGCCCGGCCTCGCCAAGCTGTCGGCGATCCGCGCGGCCAGCGACAAGGGCGACGTCAGGCGCGTGTCCATCCTCACCGGCAATGGCGGCGGCCTGTTCCTGCCGGAAGAAATGACCCGCGGCGCCGACGGCGCCATGACCGGCTTTGCCTATCCCGAGATGATGGTCGACGTGGTGGCCGCGCATGCCGGTGGCCACCGCGCCCGGGCGCACGACCTGTTCGACGCCTACCTGCCGCTGGCGCGCTACGAGCAGCAGGCCGGCGTCGGCCTGGCCGTGCGCAAGCACCTGTTCCAGCAGCGCGGTGTGATCGCCTCGGCCATGGTCCGCAAGCCCGGCCCCAAGCTGTCCGCGCAGGACATCGCGGACATCGCCTTCCTCGTGCAGCGGCAGGACCAGCGCCTGCGCGCCCTCGGCTGACCGGAGAACGAACATGGCCATGCCCGCGGCAGCCCCCATTCCCGACATGCAGCTCGATCGCGCAGCGATCGAGGTCCTGTCGCAGGTCACCACCGCCACCCTGACCACCGTGCTGTTGAAGAAGGGGCTGCGCAACGTGTGGGTCCGCGGCGCCCGGCCTATCCGCACGGGGCAGCCGCGTTTGATCGGCCGCGCCTTCACGCTGCGCTTCGTGCCGGCGCGGGAGGACCTGGCCACGCCGGAGTCCTGGGGCCATCCGATCTCGACGCGTGCCGCCATCGAGGACATGCCGGCCGGCTGCATCGCCGTGATCGACGCGCAGGGCGTGCAGGACGCGGGCGTGTTCGGCGACATCCTCTGCGCGCGCATGGCCAGGCGCGGTGTCACCGCCTTGGTCACGGACGGCGTGGTGCGCGACGTGCACGGCGTGCTCGGCACCAACCTGCCGGTCTGGTGCAGCGGCGTCGCTGCACCGTCCTCCGTCACGGGCCTGACCTTCGTGGCGTGGCAGCAGCCGATAGGCTGTGGCGGTGTGGCGGTGTTCCCCGGCGACGTGATCGTGGCGGACGACGACGGTGCGGTGCTCATTCCGCACGCGCTGCTCGAGCACGTGCTGCGCGAAGCGCCTGAACAGGAGCGGCTGGAAGGCTGGATCATGCAGCAGGTGATGGACCACGACGCGGCGCTGCCGGGCCTCTACCCGCCCAACGCCGAAAACAAGGCCAAGTACCTGAAGGACACCGGGCGCTGACCCCGCCTTCGTAGGGTGTGCAGCTTCGCTGCGCACCTCTCGCTGCGCACCTTCCCGCGCGTGGCGCGCAGCAGAGCTGCAAGCCCTGCAACAAGCCGCGTCCCGGCTCGATTTACACTGGTGCGCAGGAGACCCACATGACCAAGCAAGCCTTCATCTGCGACGGCGTTCGCACCCCCTTCGGCCGCTACGGCGGCGCCCTCTCCTCGGTGCGCACCGACGACCTCGGCGTGATCCCGATCAAGGCCTTGATGGCGCGCAATCCCAAGGTCGACTGGCAGGCGGTGACCGACGTGCTGTACGGCTGCGTCAACCAGGCCGGCGAGGACAACCGCAACGTCGCCCGCATGGTGTCGCTGCTGGCCGGCCTGCCGATGGAAGTGCCGGGCGCCACCATCAACCGGCTGTGCGGCTCGGGCCTGGACGCGCTCGGCACCGCAGCGCGCGCCATCAAGAGCGGCGAGGCGAGCCTGATGATCGCCGGCGGTGTCGAGAGCATGAGCCGCGCGCCCTTCGTGATGCCCAAGGCCGAGAGCGCCTTCTCGCGCACCAATGCGATCTACGACACCACCATCGGCTGGCGCTTCGTCAACAAGCTGATGAAGGAAAAGTACGGCGTCGACGCCATGCCCGAGACGGCGGAGAACGTGGCCGACGACTACAAGATCGGGCGCGAGGCCCAGGACAAGATGGCGCTGGCCTCGCAGCTGAAGGCGGTGGCGGCGCAGAAGTCCGGCTTCTTCGACGCCGAGATCACCCCCGTGACCATCCCGCAGAAGAAGGGCGAGGCGATCGTGGTGAGCAAGGACGAACATCCGCGCGAGACCTCGATGGAGTCGCTGGCCAGGCTCAAAGGCGTGGTGCGCCCCGACGGCACCGTCACGGCCGGCAACGCCAGCGGCGTGAACGACGGCGCCTGCGCGCTGCTGCTGGCCGACGAAAGCACCGCCGCCCGCAACGGCCTGACGCCGCGGGCACGCGTGGTCGGCATGGCCACGGCCGGCGTCGCGCCGCGCATCATGGGCATCGGCCCGGCGCCGGCGACCCAGAAGGTGCTGGCGCTGACCGGGCTCAAGCTGGAACAGCTCGACGTGATCGAGCTGAACGAAGCGTTCGCCGCCCAGGGGCTGGCGGTGCTGCGCTTGCTGGGCCTGCAGGACGACGACCCTCGGGTCAACCCGAACGGCGGCGCCATCGCGCTGGGCCATCCGCTGGGCGCTTCCGGCGCCCGGCTGGCCACCACGGCGGTGAACCAGCTGCACAAGACCGGCGGCCGCTATGCGCTTTGCACGATGTGCATCGGCGTGGGGCAGGGCATCGCGGTGATCCTGGAGCGGGTGTAGCGCTCTGCGGGGATGGTGCGCGAGCCAGCTCGCACACCCTACCGGGCCCGCAGGGTGTGCGGCTTGCCGCGCACCTCTTCCTTCCAAGCCCCGGAAAACTGAATTCCGGCCGCCCCGCTTGCCAGCGCCACGCCCGCGCAAGACACTGCCGCCAACTCGAAAGGTTGCACGGCATGGCGAATCAGATTGGATGGATCGGTCTCGGCCGCATGGGCGAGGCCATGGTCAAGCGGTTGCTCAAGGCCGGCCATGGCGCAAGCGTCTGGAACCGCACCCGCAGCAAGGCGGAACCGCTGGCCGAATACGGCGCCGAGATCGTGCGCGACAAGACCGACCTCGCCGGCTGCGAAGTGGTCTTCACCATGGTCTCCACCACGGACGACCTGAAGGAAGTTCTGTTCGGCGACGGCGGCCTGGTCACCGGCACGAAGAAGCCGCAAGTGGTGGTCGACAGTTCGTCGATCTCGCAGGAAGGCTCCGCCGAGATCCGGGCGCGGCTCGAAGCCATGGGCGTGGCCTATCTGTGCGCCCCGGTTTCCGGCAACGCCAAGGTGGCCAAGGCCGGCAAGCTGCTGATCGTCGCCTCCGGCCCCAAGCCGCTTTACGAGAAGGTGCAACCTTATCTCGCCGCCATGGGCCGCAAGGCGATGTGGGTGGGCGAGGGCGAGCTGGCGCGCATCTGGAAGATCGCCCACAACACCATGTTCGGCGTCGTCATCCAGAACCTGTGCGAGATCACGGTGCTGGCGGAAAAGGCGGGCATCCCGCGCCACGTCTTCCTGGAAAGCATCAATGACTCGGTGCTCGGTTCCATGTACACCCGGTACAAGACGCCGATGCTCTCCAACCTCACCTTCGACCAGGTCACCTTCACGCCCAAGCTGCTGCTCAAGGACATGGACCTGGGCATGAGCGCGGCCAAGTCGCACGGCGTCGCGATGCCGGCGGCCGCCGCGACCCGGGAGTCGGTGGCGCGCCTGGTCGGCCGCGGCTACGACCACATCGACTTCGCCGTGCTGCTGGCGGAAACCGCCAAGGATGCCGGCCTGGAGCTGAAGTCCGAGAACGTGAAACTGGGCGACGGCCTGGAGTCCTGAGCCGCCCGCGCGTCCCGATCGCCAAGCATTCCAACAAGGAGACAAGACATGAAACGCCTACTCACCGTCCTCGCCGCAGCACTGGTCGCCGGCAGCGCCCTGGCGCAGCAGGCCGCCTGGCCCAGCAAGCCGATCAAGATGGTGGTGCCCTTCACCGCCGGCAGCGTGACCGACATCATCGCGCGCACGGTCGGCGACAGCATGGGCAAGAGCCTCGGCCAGCCGGTGATCATCGAGAACAAGCCCGGTGCCGGCGGCACCATCGGCGCGGCGCAGGTCGCCAAGAGCGAGCCGGACGGCTACACGCTGCTGATCCACTCCTCCGGCCACGCGCTCAATCCGGCGATCTATCCGAACCTGCCTTACGACACCGTCAAGGACCTGACCGGCATCACGCCGCTGGCTTCCGTGCCGAACGTGATGGTGGTGAACCCCTCGCGCGGCTGGAAGACCGTGGCCGACGTGATCGCCGCCGCCAAGGCCAAGCCGGGCCAGCTGAACTACGCCTCGGCGGGCACCGGCAGCGCCACCCACATGAACGCCGAGAAGTTCAAGCTGCGCGCCGGCATCGACGCCCAGCACGTGCCCTTCAAGGGCACGCCCGAAGCGATCAGCGACGTGATCGGCGGCCGCAACGACTGGTTCTTCGCGCCCCTGTCGGCGGCGCTGCCGCTGATCAAGGACGGCAAGCTGCAGGCGCTGGCCGTCAGCACCGCGCAGCGCACGCCTTCGCTGCCCAACGTGCCGACCACCATCGAAGCCGGCGTGCCGGGCTCCGACTACACCTTGTGGGTGGGCCTGATCGTGCCGTCGGCCACGCCGGCGCCGCTGGTCAAGCGACTGCACGACGAAGCGCTCAAGGCGATCGCTTCGCCGGAAGTGAAGACACGGCTGGCCGGCCTGGGCGCCGATCCGTTCAAGATGGAACCGGCGGCCTTCAACACCTACATCAAGGCCGAGATGGAGTCCGCCGCGGCGATCGCCAAGTCGGCCAACCTGAAGGCGCAGTGACATGAAGGTCGTGGTCGTCGGCGCGGGCAAGATGGGCCTGCCCATGGCCGTGCACCTGCGCGGCGGCGGCCACAAGGTCAGCGTCAGCGACGTCGATCCGCAGCGCCTGCGGCTGGCACGCGAAGCGGGGCTGGAAGTCAGTGAAGCGCCGGCCGCACTCAGCGCTGCCGAGGCGATCCTCTCCTCGCTGCCGCACGACGAAGCGCTGCGCGCGGTGGCCGCGCAGGTCGCCCGCCATGCCACGCGCGGCTGCTACTGGGTGGACACCAGCACGGTGTCGCAGCAGGCTTCGGCGCAAGTCGCCGCCAGTTGCGAAGCCGCCGGGGTGCGCTACCTGCGCGCCACCGTTTCCGGCAACAACAAGATGGCCGAGGCCGCCCAGCTGACGGTGATGGTCTCCGGCGCCCGCGCTACCTGGGAGGCCGTGCTGCCGCTGCTGACGCTGCTGGGCCCGACGCAGTTCTGGCTGGGCGAA
>JAQGMY010000183.1 GCA_028292105.1 Ramlibacter sp. | reverse complement strand
TCGCCGACGCCGTCAACGGTGTCGCCGTGGGGCACGGCGGCGTGGTGCTGGCGACCACCGACGGCGGCAGCACCTGGGCGCAACGGCTGGATGGCCGGCGCGCCGCTGCCCTGGTGCTGGAGGCGGCACGCAGCGGGCAGGACCCGCAGGCCCTGCAGCAGGCCCAGCGCCTCGCCGCCGAGGGCCCCGACAAGCCCTTCCTCGACGTGCGCATGGCGGACGCACGCAGCATCCAGGTGGTGGGAGCCTATGGCCTGGCGCTGGCGAGCAGCGACGGCGGCGGCAGCTGGACTTCCTGGTCGCACCGCCTCGACAACCCGAAGGGGCTGCACCTTTATGCGCTGCGCCAGCGGGGTGCCGTCGTGCTGCTGGCGGGCGAGCAGGGGCTGGTACTGCGGTCCGAAGACGGTGGCGCCAGCTTTCGCCGGCTGGAGACGCCCTACCGCGGCAGCTTCTTCGCCGCTGAACTGCCCGGGGAGAACGACGTCGTCCTGGCCGGCCTGCGCGGCAACGCCTGGCGCAGCACCGATGGCGGCCGCTCCTGGGTCCAGCTCGCTTCGCCGACGGGGGCGACGATCACGGCGTCGCTGCTGACGCCTGCCGGCGAGCTCCTGCTGGGCGACCAGGCCGGTTTCATCCTGAAGATCGCCGGCCAGCGGCTGGAGCCCGTGAACCGGGCACCGCTGCCGCCGCTGACGCACATTTTCCGCACCGCGGACCGCCGCCTGCTGGCGCTCACGGTGCAGGGCGTCGTCGCCGTCGACGCCGCCGCTGCCGCGAACCCCCGACCATGACGCCTGCCGCCGCTCCCACGCGCAGCGATGCCGCTTTCGACCCGCGCTCCGGCTCGCTGGTCGAAAGGCTGCTGTTCAACAACCGCATCGTCGTGGTGGTGCTGTGCGCCATCGTCACCGTGCTGCTGGCGCTGCAGGTCGGCCGGCTGGAACTGCAGGCCAGCTTCGAGAAAACGGTGCCGCATTCGCACCCCTACATCCGCAATTACCAGGCGCACCAGGCCGACCTCGTGGGCCTGGGCAACGCCGTGCGGATCGCGGTGGCCCATCCCGCCGGCACCATCTACGATGCGGCTTACCTGGAGAGCCTGCGCAAGCTGAGCGACGAAGTGTTCCTGCTGCCGGGCGTGAACCGCGCGCAGATGAAGTCGCTGTGGACACCTTCCACCCGCTGGGTCGGCGTCACCGAAGACGGCCTCGAAGGCGGCCCGGTGATCCCGGACGGCTACGACGGATCCGCGGCCAAGCTGGCGCAGCTGCAGGCCAACGTGGCGCGCTCCGGGGAGCTCGGCCAGCTGGTGGCGCTCGATGGCCGCTCCAGCGTCGTGTATGTGCCGCTGCTGGCGCGCGACAGCGCCGGCCAGCCCCTGGACTACGGCGCCTTCGCCGGCCGGCTGGAGCAACTGCGCACCAGGTACGAGCAGCAGGGCGTGCGGCTGCACATCACCGGCTTCGCCAAGGTGGTGGGCGACCTGCTGGAAGGCGTGCGCGCGGTGCTGGCTTTCTTCGCGGTGGCGGTGCTGATCGCTACCGCCACGGTCTTCTGGTACACGCGTTGCGTGCGCTCGACGCTGCTCGTGGTCACCGTGTCGCTCGTGGCCGTGGTGTGGCAGCTCGGACTGCTGCCCACGCTCGGTTACTCGCTGGACCCTTATTCGATCCTGGTCCCTTTCCTCGTGTTCGCGATCGGCATGAGCCACGGTGCGCAGAAGATGAACGGGATCATGCAGGACGTCGGCCGCGGCATGCACAAGCTGGTCGCCGCCCGCTACACCTTCCGCCGGCTGTTCCTGGCGGGGCTCACCGCGTTGGTGGCGGATGCGGTGGGCTTCGCCGTGTTGCTGGTGATCGACATCCAGACGATCCGCGAACTCGCCGTGGCGGCAGCGATCGGCGTGGCCCTGCTGATCCTCACCAACCTGATCCTGCTGCCCATCCTCCTGAGCTATACGGGCGTGAGCCGGCGGGCGGCGCAGCGCAGCTTGCGGGCCGAGGCGGACGAGGCGGCAGGCGGCGGCAAGCACTGGCTGTGGGCTTTCCTGGACCGCTTCACCAGCCGGCGGTGGGCCACCGGTGCAGTGGTGGGCGCGCTGGTCCTGGCCGCCGCCGGCGGGCTCGTGGCCAGCCAGCTGAAGATCGGCGACCTCGACCCGGGCGCGCCCGAGCTGCGCGCCGACAGCCGCTACAACCGCGACGTTGCCTTCATCAACCAGGCCTACGGCGCCTCGAGCGACGTGCTGGCCGTGATGGTGCAGACGCCGGACGGCCAGTGCGCCAAGTACGAGACCCTCAACAAGGTGGATGCACTCGAGTGGCGGCTGCGCCAGCTGGAGGGCGTGGAGAGCACCAATACGCTGGCCCTGCTGAATCGGCGGGTGCTGTCCGGACTGAACGAGGGCAGCCCCAAGTGGTACGAGTTCCTGCCCAACCAGGACATGCTGAACATGGTGACCGCGAGCGCGCCGCGCGGCCTCTACAACGACGCCTGCTCCCTGCTCACGCTCTACGTCTATCTGCGGGACCACAAGGCCGATACCCTGGCGCGCGTCGTCTCCGAGGTCGAGGCCTACGCCGCCGCGAACAACACGAAGGACGTCAGCTTCCAGCTTGCCGCCGGATCCGCCGGCATCGAGGCGGCGACCAACATCGTGGTGCGCGATGCCTGGCGCCAGATGCTGTTCCTGGTGTACGGCGCGGTCATCCTGCTGTGCTTCGTGACCTTCCGCAGCTGGCGCGCCGTGCTGGTCGCCGTGTTGCCGCTCGTGCTGACGTCCATCCTGGCCGAGGCGCTGATGGTGGGCCTGGGGATAGGTGTCAAGGTGGCCACTCTGCCGGTGATCGCGCTGGGTGTCGGCATCGGCGTCGACTACGCGCTCTACATCCTGTCGGTCACGCTGGCGCAGCTGCGCGAAGGCAAGACGCTGTCGCAAGCCTACTACCGGGCGCTGCTCTTCACCGGCAAGGTGGTGCTGCTCACCGGCAGCACGCTGGCCATCGGTGTCGTCACCTGGGTGGCGAGCCCGATCAAGTTCCAGGCCGACATGGGCCTGCTGCTCGCCTTCATGTTCCTCTGGAACATGCTGGGCGCGCTGGTGCTGCTGCCCGCGCTGGCGCGCTTCCTGCTGCCGGAGGGCCGCATCGAAGCGGCGCGGCAGCCGCACGCCGACGCCGGATCCCTGCCTGTTGCGGCGTATCCCTGACACGCCATTCCGGAGAACGAAGCCATGAACATCATCGGACCCGACGCGCTCGTCTTCGGCGTCGACGACCTTGCCGCCGCGCGTCGGTACCTGTCGGATTTCGGCTTGCAACCGGCTGGCGCCGACCTCGATGGGGAACGCTTCGAGGCGCTGGACGGAACCGCGGTCGTCATCGCGCACAAGGATGCCGCGTCGCTGCCGCCGCCCCTCGAGAGCGGCAACTTGCTGCGCAAGACCGTCTACGCCGTGGCCGACAGCGCGACCCTGGTGGCCATCGGGGGTGAACTGGGCCGGGACCGCGAGGTGCGGCACCTGGCGGACGGCAGCATCCAGGCAATGGACGACAGCGGCCTGGTGCTGGGGTTCAAGGTCGCCGCGCGGCGGCCGATCGACCTGCCCGCTGAAGCGGTCAACGCCCCGGGAGCGAAGCCCCAGCGCGCCGTCAACCAGCCGGGCGTGCACGAACAGCAGGATCCGCGCCCGCGCACGCTGTCGCACTTCGCGCTGTTCGTGCCGGACTGCGCCAGGGCCGAAGCCTTCTACGTGCAGCGCCTCGGCTTCCGCTGCACCGACCGGCTGGTCGGCGCCGGTCCCTTCCTGCAGCCTGGCGGCACCCTGGAGCACCACACGCTGTTCCTGATCCAGACGCCGCCCCACATGAAGGGCATGGAGCACGTGGCTTTCCACCTCGGAGGTCCCCACGAGGTTCTGACGGCGGGCACCCGCTTCACGCAAAAGGGTTACCAGAGCTTCTGGGGTCCCGGCCGCCACACCTTCGGCTCCAACTGGTTCTGGTACTTCCACAGCCCGCTCGGCTGCCGCTTCGAGTACGACGCCGACATGGACCTCGTCGACGGGAGCTGGACACCGCGCGAGAAGCCCGCCGTCGCCGACTCGACGCAGGTCTACCTGTTCCAGGCCCGCGAGAAGTGGGCCCCGGTCGGCGGCCCGCCCCCCGGCGCAGGCCATTGAGCAGAGGGCCAGCATGACATCCGCCCTGACGATCGCCGCGATCCGCAAGTGCCTGGTCGTGGGCGGCGGTTTCTCCGGCATGTCGGCGGCCATCGAGCTGCGCAAGCGTGGCGTTGCCGTCGACCTGGTGGAGATCGACCCGGCCTGGCGCAACTACGGTGCGGGGATCAGCATCGGGGGCGCCACACTGCGTGCCTTCCGCACGCTCGGCATCCTGGAACGCTTCCTGCAAGAGGGCTGCGCCTGCGACGGGGTCGACGTGTGGACGGCCGGCGGCGAGCGCATCGCGCACCTGCCGACGCCGCGCCTGGCTGGCGCCGATGTGCCTGGCAGCGGTGCCGTGATGCGTCCGGTGCTGGCCCGCATCCTGGCCGACGCCACGCGTGCGGCCGGCACCGCAGTGCGCCTGGGCTGCAGCGTGGAAACCCTGCAGGAGGACGCCGAAGCCCTGGAGGTGACCTTCACCGACGGCAGCACCGGTCGCTACGACCTGCTGATCGCGGCTGACGGCCTTTACTCGCGCATGCGCGAGCGGGTGCTGCCGCGTGCGCCGCGGCCGCGCTCCACGGGGCAGGGCGTCTGGCGCGCCGTGCTGCCGCGGGATCCAGCGATAACCCGGACGCAGCTCTGGGTTGGCGACGGCATCAAGGTCGGTGTGAACCCGGTATCCGCGCAGGAGATGTACCTCTTCGTGAATGAGCCGCGCGCGAGCCAGGCGCCGGTGCCGCCAGAGCAGTTCCTCTCACTGCTGGACGGCTTGCTCGCACGCTTTGCGGCGCCAGCTGTCCGGGCCATGCGGGCCCGACTGGACGCGCACTCGCTCGTCATCTACCGGCCGCTCGAAACCCTGCTGGTGCCCCGCCCGTGGCACCGGGGACGCGTGGTGCTGATCGGCGATGCGGTGCATGCCACCACCCCGCACCTCGCCGCCGGCGCCTGCATCGGCATCGAGGATGCGATCGTGCTGGCGCAGGAACTGGACGGGGATGGCGCACTCGGCGCCGCGCTCGAGCGGTTCCAGACCCGCCGCTGGGCACGTTGCCGCATGGTCGTCGACAACTCCGCGCGACTCGGCGAGATCGAGCTGGCCGGCGGCAGCCGCGAGGAGCACGCCCGCATCATGGCCGATTCCTTCCGTGCCCTGGCCGAACCCATCTGAGTCGACGCCATGAAGATGCTGCAAGACCACGTGGTGCTCGTGACGGGCGGAGGCTCGGGGCTGGGGCGGGGCGTTGCCCGCTACTGTGCGCAGCAGGGGGCAAGCCTGGCGATCGTCGACAACGCGCCGGAGAAGGTGAGCGCGCTGCGCCAGGAGTTCGGCGCCGGGGTACTCGCTTTGCAGGGGGACGTCACGCGCGTGGCGGACCTGCAGGCCTGCCGGTCCGCCATCCAGCAGCGTTTCGGCCGCCTCGATGCGCTGATCGGCGCGCAGGGCATCTTCGACGGCAACGTGGCGCTGCTGGATACGCCGCCCGACCGCATCGATGCGCTGTTTGACGAAATCTTCCATGTCAACGTCAAGGGCTACCTGCACTCCGTGCGGATGTTCGCGGACTTGCTGCAGCAAAGCGGCGGCGCCATCGTGCTCACCACGTCCACCGCGGCCTATGCGGCCGACGGTGGCGGCAGCGCCTACACCGCCAGCAAGGGCGCCATCCGCAGCCTGGTGGGGCAACTGGCTTTCGAACTCGCGCCGCGGGTGCGCGTCAATGGCGTTGCACCCGCCGCCATCGGCAACAGCCAGTTGCGGGGGCCGGAAACGCTCGGCCTGCGCGAACGCAAGCAGTCCGATATTCCGCGCGATGCCTTCCTGGAGCTGTTCCGTTCGGTCAGCCTGCTGCAGGACCTGCCGGTGGCGGAGGACTACGGGCCGCTCTATGCCTTCCTGGCTTCGCGCAGCAACAAGGTGATGACCGGGCAGACGCTGGTGGCGGACCAGGGCCTGCTGAACCGGCGGGTGCTGAGTGCGCCGGCAAGCTGATTCATACCCACTACGAGGAGACAAATGCAATGTACGCATACGAAGGCGCAGCCCCCAGCGGGCAGGGAAGCGATCTCGACCAGCTGATCCAGCGCGTGGAGACCGGCATGGATGCCGGGCTGCTGCCGGTCGAGGTCTTCTGCGACGACCAGGTGTTCCGCGCCGAAATGGAACGCATCTTCGGCAGCACCTGGGTCTTCGTCGCGCACGACAGCGAGATCCCGAAGACGGGCGATTTCGTGCTGCGCAAGATCGGCCTGGACACGGTGATCGTGGCGCGCGACGAGACCGGCACGGTCAACGTGATGCTGAACCAGTGCCGCCACCGCGCCAGCGAGGTCTGCCACGAAGACCAGGGCAACACGCGCCACTTCAGGTGCCCGTACCACGGCTGGACCTACAACATCAAGGGCGAGTTCGCCGGCGCGCCGCACTTCGCCGAAGCCTACGGCGAATCGCTGGACCGCAAGGCCTGGGGCCTGCGGCGCGCGCCGCAGGTGGACAGCGTCAACGGCTTCATCTTTGCCTGCCTCGATGCGCGGACGGCGCCGCTGCGCGAATACCTTGGCGACACCCTCAAGGTCATGGACGCGATCTTCGGGCTGCACCCCAAGGGCATGCGCGCCATCGCGCCGCCCGAGCGCTTCACCGTGCGCGCCGACTGGAAGAGCGGCGCCGAGAACTTCTGTGGCGATGCGTATCACGTCAGCACCGCGCACGTGTCGGTGGGCCTGTCCGAGTTCATCCCCGACGTGCGCCAGGTGAGCGTCATCGCCCGCGGCCTGGACCTGGGCGACGCCAACAGCTTCATCGCCCACGAGATCACCCAATGGGGGCCGATGTTCGAGTACTGGGGCTATCCGCCGGAGGTCGTCCAGCAGTTCGACTTCTCGAAGCTGGACCCGGCCATGCGGGAACTGATCCGCAAGTCGCCGCCGACGATAGGCACCATCTTTCCGAATTTCAGTTACCTGCGCTTCCCGCAGCCGGCGGTGGCCGGCGGGCGTCCCTACCCGTTCACCAGCATCCGCATGTGGCAGCCGGTGGCGCCGGGCGTCATGGAGCTGTGGAACTGGCAGTTCGAATACGCGTGCGTCGACGAGGCGACGACCAGGGAGAGCTACCTGGCGGGCGTGTACGGGTTCGGCTCCGGCGGCATCTTCGAGCAGGACGACACCGCGGTGTGGGAAGGCATCGCCAAGGCGGCGAGAAGTCCGTGGAACCGCCGTGACGGTGTGATGCTGCACTACCAGCAAAAGCGCATCGAGCCGGATCCCGCCTGGACCGGGCCGGGCGAGTTCTACGCGAACATCTACGGCGAGCGGCTGCAGGAGGGGTTCTGGCGTCGCTGGGCCAGGGAGATGAAGGCGGGCGGGACAGCGACGGCCCGCAGCCCCGAAGACAAGCACACCGCGCGTGGGGGTGAACAATGAGCCAGGCCTTCCCCACCAGTACCGACGGCATCACCAGGCTGGAGCTGACGCTGATCGCGCAGGAGTTCCTGGCCATCGAGGCCAAGCTGCTCGACGAGCGCCGCTTTCGCGACTGGTACGAGCTGCTGGACAACGACATCGTGTACCACGTGCCCCTGCGGCAGGCGCGGCTGAAACTGCAGGACGAGATCCCACCGGGCGCTTACCGTCTGCTGGACACCAAGAAGCACATCGAAACGCGCATCAAGCGCCTCGAATCCGGCGCGGCCTGGGCCGAGACGCCGCCCTCGCGCACGCTGCGCATGGTCGGCAGCCTGATCGCCGAAAAGGGCGAGCGCAGCGACGTGATCGTGGCCGAAAGCGCGATGCTGATGTTCCGGCAGCGTGGACACGACCGGCCTGGCGACGTGATCCCGGTGCGCCGGCGCGACCAGTTGCGGCTCACCTCCGCCGGCGTGCGGCTGCTGCGGCGCGATGCGCTGATCACCGAAGCGGTGCTGACGACGCCCAACCTCGGCGTCTTCCTCTGAACACCATCCCCGGAGACCTCGCATGACCCAGCCCATCACCAGCTTCCTCGGCCGCACCTTCGACCAGATCTGTTTCGTCGTCAAGGACATCGACAAAGCCACCGAGTTCTTCAGCAACACCAACGGCATCAAGGCCTGGAACGTCGCCATCGACCTCGCCAGGGACCAGACCGAGAAGGAGTACTTGGGCCGCCCTGGCAATTTCCAGTTCAGTTGCGCCTACGGCTACGCGGGCGAGACGCTGATCGAGCTGGCGCGCCACGACGGCGGCGACAGCGTCTACGAGGACTGGCTGGACACGCACGGCCCCGGCCCGCACCACATCGGCTTTCGCCTGAAGAACGAGGAGGAGCTGGCCCGGGCCGAAGCCCATTACCGCGGCCTCGGCATCGCCAAGGCCATGGGCGGCCTGTTCCAGGGACCGTTCGGCAACTGCCGCTGGGCCTACTACGACACGCGTGGCGCGATCGGCTGCTACACCGAGCTGTACTTCGTGGACGGCGAAATCGCCGCCCGCATGGAGCGGCTCAAGCGCGGCGAAAACGTGAGCATCACGTCGTGACCCCCGCGGCGGCCCCCGTCGAGACCAGGCGCGGCCTGTTCGCTCTCATGGTGGCGCACTGCGCCGGCATGCTCGACCTGGTGGCCTTGCCGGTGTGGGTCGGCACACTGGTCGCCCGCTACGAATTCGATGCGCAGGAGGCCGGCGGCCTGGCGACGCTGTTCCTGGTCGGCGCCTCGGTCGCCAGCGTGTGGTTTGCGCCGCGCTTCAACCGCGTCAACGCGAAGTGGGCGGCCGTCGCAGGCTTCGGGCTGGCGGCGCTCGCCTTCGTGCTGTCTTCACGGCAGGCCACCTTCCCGGTGCTGGCCATGCTCCACGTTGCCGGCGGGCTGGCCGCCGGGACGGCGCTCAGCTTCACCCACGGCACCATGGGGCACGCGGCCAACCCGCACCGGGTGTTCGCCTGGGCCGGGCTGGCCATCGGCATCTTAGGCATTCTCTTCATGGGCGCCGCGCCAGGCCTGGTGGACAGGTTCGGCGGCTCCGCGCTGTTCATCGTTTTTGCGGGAGTGATGGCCACGGCCATGCTGGCGGCGCTGCTGTTCTTCCCGCAGCGGGCCGCCACCATCTGCGCCGCCGCCAAGGGTGGCACGCTGCCGCCGCTGCGGCGCGCCGCCTGGTTCTCTATCGTCGCGGTCGCGCTGCTGGCCATGGCGCAGGCGATCACCCTCAGCTTCTTCGAACGGATCGGCATGGCGCGCGGCTTCGGCCGCGAGTTCGTCACCCTCGCGCTGGTGATCTACGGCGTGGTCACGCTGTTCCCGGCGCCGCTGGCTGGCCTGCTGGAAAAGCGGATTGCCGCGACCACGGTGGTGTGTACCGTGCCGGCGCTGCAGGCGGTGTTCGCCCTGGTCATCACGCACACCTCCAGCTATGCGCTGTACGCGGCCAGCGGGGCGCTGATGGCCTTCACCATCATCTTCAGCCACACCTTCGCCTTCGGTCTGCTGGCGCGGCTGGACCCCACCGGTCGCGCCGTCGCCGGCACGCCGGCGATGCTGATGGTCGGCGCCGCCATTGCGCCCTTCCTGGGCGGTACGCTGGTGAAGTTCATCGGCTTCGAGGCGATCGGGTATGCCGTGGTCGCGATCGTCGCCATGGAACTGCTCCTGTTCAACCTGGCCCGCCGTGACACCGCTCCTGTGCGCGCGGGCGGCGGTCCATCCCCGTCCGGGCTGGCGCGCAGGTGACCGGACTGGAAAAGCGGACGCGGTCGAGCTGCGCGCGGACCTGGGCCATACTAGGTGCCCGGCGGTGAGTGACGGTCTGCAGAGCCGCAACAGCAGCCGGACGCGCGCGTTGGGCGACACCGCGTCGCGCGAACCCAGCTCGCCGAAGCCGCCAATGCAATCCATCCTCGATCCGAAATGGCTGGTCTTCATGAAGGTCGCCCAGCTGGGCAGCCTCACGAAGGCGGCGGACAGCTTCGACGTGCCGCAGTCGATGATCAGTCGCCACATCAGCCAGCTGGAGCGCCAGTGCGGCTCCCGGCTGTTCCGGCGCACGGGACGCGGGGTGGTGCTGACCGATTTCGGCGAGCAGATCTTTCCGCGGATCCAGGCGCTCATCACCGAGGCCGACAGCATCGCCGACGCCATCCGCACCTCCGGTGGCGTTGCCCTCGGCGAAGTCCGCGTGGGCATGCTGCCGTCTACCGTTCCCCGGGTGGCCAGCGAACTCTTCGCGCGCGTGCGCGAACGCTTGCCCAAGGTGCGCCTGCACCTGAGCGAGGGAACCAGCGCCCAGCTGGAGGAACACCTTCGCGAGGGACGCATGGACATGGCGCTGCTGGTGCGCGAAGGGGCCGACCCGGAAGCGGGCGAACTGCTGATCGCGCTGGCCACGCTGCGCGTGGTGGGCCTGAGCACGGACCCGCGCCTGCAGTCCGACACGATCGACTTGCGCGAACTGGAGGGGCTGCCCTTGATCGTGCCGGGCCATCCCCATGCGCTGCGCGCGCGGCTGGACACGGTCGCGGAAGCCCGCGGCATGAAGTTGCACTACGCGGTGGAGGCTGACTCGATTCGCCTGCAACACGAGATCGCCGCAGCTGGCGGCGGGTATGCGATCACGTCAGGCCTGCTGGAGCCGCATGACGCGCCGCGGCTCGCCAGCGCACGGATCGTCAATCCCGAGCTTCCCCGCAGCGTCGTGCTGTGCACCACCTTGCGCCGTCCCCACACCCTGGCCACCCGGGAGGTCCAGCGCATGATCACCCAGGTGGTGCCGGTGCTGCTCCAGCCCTGAGCTGAGTCATCCACCAGGTGGATATCTGCTTTGCTGCCAGGCGCTGGCTTCGGGGCTGCGGTCCCGCTACCTTACGGAACCAGCAGAGGAGAGCAATGCAGAGGAACTCCGTATCCAGCGCCGGCCGCCGGCGCGCCGCAGCCCGCTTGCTGGTCATCGGCGCCATGCTGGCATGCGGCGCGTCCATCGCTGGCGCACAAGCCATCCAGCCGATCAAGATGGTGGTTCCGTATGCGGCCGGCGGCGTGACCGACCAGGCGGCGCGCGTGCTGGCCGAGCGGATGTCGCAGATCCTCGGACAGCCTCTGCTCGTCGAGAACCGGCCCGGCGCCGGCAGCCGTCTCGGCCCCCAGGCCGTTGCTCAAGGGCCGGCCGACGGCTCGCAACTGTTGTTTACCAACATCAGCTTCAGCACCTTGCCGCTGGCGGACAAGTCGGTCAGGTACGACCCGCTGAAAAGCTTCGCGCCGGTCGGCCTTGCCGCGGTGTACGGCGCCATCCTGGTGGTGAAGCCGGCCCTGCAGGCCCGCAATCTTCAGGAACTGGTGGATCTGGCCCGCAAGAACCCCGGCAAATTGAGCTACGGCAGCGCCGGGATGGGCAGCGGGGCGCATTTCGTCGGCGAGTACTTCAAATCGCTGACCGGCTCCCACGTGGTGCACATTCCATATCGCTCCACGTCCGCGGCCCTGAACGACGTCGCCGGCGGGCTCCTCGACTGGACCATCGATGCCACCGCGAAGCCACTGATCGATGCCGGCAAGGTGCGGCCGCTGGCGGTCATCGGCGCGCAGCGTGACCCCCGCCTCCCGGACGTACCCACCGCGGCGGAGGCCGGACTGAACGGCCTCGACTTCAACGCCTGGGTCGGGCTGCTGGCACCTGTGGACACCCCCGCACCCGTGCTGGAGCGCCTGAACAAGGCGATGGCCACCGCACTGGAAGATCCAGCGGTTCGACAACGCTACCTGGAGATGGGGCTCGTGCCCCGCGGCGGCCCGGCTGAGCGCCTGACCGAACAACTCCGTGACGACGCGACGAGGTACCGCAAGGTGATCGAGAAGGCGAAGATCAAGTTCGACGTGGGCTGACAGCACCCGGCGGCGCATGCAGGGGTCCTTGCCAATGAGGCGCGGCGCGGCGGCGGAACAAAGGAGAAGGCCATGAGGGGGATCCTGCAATTGCGCCACATGCGGGTGCGCGCGCAGCTGGCGATCGGTTTCGGGATCACGGTCCTGATGGTGGTGCTCCTCGTGGCCCAGACTTTCCTGGGCACCCACGAAGGGGGCCTCACGGCAGAGGGCGCCCGTATCAATACCGAGGCCACGGCGGCGGCCGGCGAGGCGCGGGCTGAACTTGGCGAATTGCGCACGGCGCTGGCCGAGTTCCCCGCCGCCGACGCGGCCCGCCGGCAACAGATCCTGCTGCAAGAGGCGGGTCACGTCAGTGCCGTTCGGGCAGCCTTGCAGGCCTATGCGGCGACCGGCCCGACGGGACAGGAGGCCGGGGTGCTGGCGCGTGCTGATGAAAGCTTCCGCCAGTACGTGGCGGCGCGCGCAAGATGGTTCGAGCTGCTGGGGGCTGGCCAGCCGGAAGCGGCCGCGCAATTGCAGCGGGTCACTTTGAGCCCGCCGGCCGACGCGGCGACGCAGGCGCTGCGCGAACTGTCCCGGCTGCAGCACGCGGCCGGCGAAATGCATTGGCACCGCACGCAGGACGTGCTGGTGGTGGCCCGGCGGGTCGCTGCCGTGCTCGCAGCGGTCGCCGTGCTGTCAGCGCTGCTGCTCGCGTGGCGTATCACCGCTTCGATCGCCAACCCCATTCAGCAGGCCGTGGCCGCGGCGGACCGCATCGCGCGTGGCGACCTCTCGGTGGCGCTTCACGCGCAGGGCCACAGCGAGGCTGCGCAGCTGCTGCGTTCGCTCGGGGTGATGAGCGACGGCTTGCGACAACTGGCGAGCGACGTGGCGGCGCGGGCGCAGATGGTGGCTGAAACCAGTTCGCAGATAGCGCAGGGCAACGCGGACCTGTCGCAGCGCACCGAGGAGCAGGCGAGCACCCTGGAGGAGACCGCCGGCTCGATGGAGGAACTGACCGCCACGGTGGCGCAGAACGCAGAGAGTGCCCGCAAGGCGAGCGAGCTGGCCGGGGGCGCGTCGCACGTCGCCCGCGAGGGTGCAGCCGTGATGGCGCAGGTGGTGGTCACCATGGGCGGCATCAGCGCCGCCTCCCGCAAGGTGCAGGACATCGTGGCGGTGATCGACGGGATCGCCTTCCAGACGAACATCCTCGCGCTCAACGCCGCAGTCGAAGCAGCGCGCGCCGGCGATGAAGGCCGCGGCTTCGCGGTGGTGGCGAGCGAGGTCCGCACGCTGGCACAGCGCAGCGCCAACGCGGCGCGCGAGATCCGCGCCTTGATCTCCGATTCGGTGGCGCAGGTGGAAGCAGGCGTCGGCCTGGTGACGGCGGCGGGCCGCACCATGGAAGGCATCGTCGGGGCGGTGCAGCAGGTGTCCGGGCTGGTGACGGAAATCGCGGGCGCGAGCAGGGAACAGAGTTCTGGGATCGATCAGGTGAATGTCGCCGTCGCCCAGATAGACCAGGCCGTGCAGCACAACGCTTCGCTCGTGGAAGAGGCCGCCGCCGCGACCGAATCGATGAACGAGCAGGCAGCCAGCCTGCTTCGGTCGGTTGCGCGCTTTCGCCTGGAAGCCGGAGAGGCGCCAGCTTCGGGGCCGGCACGGGCAGGCGGACCGCGCGTTCGCGCCCGTCCCGTCCTCCTGGTCGAGGCCCCCGTCAGTCCAGCGTAACGCCGCTTTCCCGGGTCATCGTCTTCCACACGTCGAGGTCGCGCTGCAGGAAGGCGCGGAATTCCTCCGCGGACTGCTCGTGGGTGCGCATCGCCATCGTCGCGAGCTGCTCGCGCATCGCCGGTGTCTGCAAGGCCGCGGCGATCTGCGTGTTCAACTTGCGCACGACGTCCCGCGGCACGCCGGCGGGCGCCACGTAGCCGAACCAGGTGAAGCCTTTCAGCTGGCCCAGGCCGACTTCAGCAAAGGTCGGCACGTCCGGCAGCTGCGCGCTGCGGGTGGGCGCCAGCACGGCCAGCGCGCGCATCTTGCCCGACTTCACCTGCTGCACGATGCCTGGATTGCCGACAGACACATAGGCCAGCTGCACGTCTCCCGTGTTGAAGGCCTGCATGATGGGTCCGAAGCCGTTGAACGGGACGTGCAGCAGCGAGGTGCCGGTATGCCGCTTGATCCATTCCATGGTCAGGTGCGTGTCGGAGCCGTTGCCGAAAGAGGCATAGGCGACCTTGGCCGGATTCGCCCTGGCGTAGGCCACCAGTTCCTGGAAGGTCGCGACCGGCAGCGAAGGCGCGGCCAGCAGCACCATGTCGGGCACCGCGAGTGGCGCCACCGCCTCGAAGTCGCGGGTCACGTCGTAAGGCAGCTTGCGGTAGACGAAGGGGTTGATCGACAGCGAGCTGCCGGTGACCAGGCACAAGGTGCTGCCGTCGGGCGGCGCCTTCGCGCAGACGTCGGTGCCGATGATGGTGTTGGCACCGGGCCGGTTGTCCACCACGAACGACTGGCCGTTCTTCTCCGACAGGATCTGGGCCAGCTGCCGGCTCAGGACGTCAGGCGCCCCGCCGGCGCCGAGCGGCACGACGATGCGCACCGGTTTCGCAGGCCAGGCAGTCTGGGCAGGGCTTGCCAGCGGCAGCAGGCAAAAGACGGCCAGTGCCAGGGCCGCTGGGCGGCGAAAGAGGTCGATCATGGGGGCTCCAGGCGAGCAATGGGGAGGCGATGCCGGACGCGGCTCAAGCGCTGGTGGCAACGAGGCGAGCCACGTACCGGAGCCCACCGGCTCCGGCAAGGTCGCCAGCACGCCGCATCGTAGGAATGCACGAGGGGATGTGCTGCCTGAAGTTCGGAGAGCTGTTCAATGCTTTGCGTTCAGCCTTCGGATGGCCTGCGTTTGCTCTCCAGTTCGACCGGCCGATGGCCCCGTACAAAAAGAACTGCCCCTGGCGGGCGCCAGGGGCAAAAAGGCAACCCCCTTGCCGGAGCTGCCGGAGACAGGGTCAGAAAGCGTGGCGCACGCCGAGCTGGACGACCTGCTTCTGGGAAATGTAGTCCTTCAGGTCGTTGGTCGCGCGGGAGATACCGGTATAGAGATACGTGCGGCTGGACAGTTTGTAAGTGGCACCGAGTGCCGCTTTCCCCAGCGCCAGCTTCTGCCCGCTTGCGGCCTGGTATTCGGTTTGCGTGTAGTTCGCGCCGACCAGGAAGTTGCCGACCGGGGCCGAAATCGCAACCGTGTAGACATCGAGGTCCCTGGCGGCGAAGGCCACCGGGCCGGTCACCAGCAGGTTCGACAGCGCGCCCACGTTGCCCGCCGACGTGGTGAGCGACTTGCCCCGTTGGTAGCCGCCCCAGAGCTTCACCACCTTGAAGTCGTAGTTCGCGCCCAGGGTGGTCACCTTGTTGGTGGTCGCGCTGCTGACGCGATCGTGGTTCCACTCGTGCGATGCGCCGGCAGCCAGGTTGCCGCCCGCGTACTGCAGCATCACCGAGTGATAGCTGTCGGCCGTGGCCTCGCCCGGGGCGAACAGCAACGCCCCGGTGAATCCGCCGAAGGTCGGCGTGGCGTAGCGGATCACGTTGTTGATGCGCGGCGCGTCGATGAACTGCGGCAGCGCCCGACCCGTGTTCGTGATCCCGATGCCGGGGTTGAGCACCAGCGCGTTGCCGAACGGGTTGTTGTAGCCCATGATCACATCGTGGGCGGCGTACTGGCGACCGAGCCTCAGCTCGCCGGCAGTGGTCGAGGAAAGCCAGAGGAAAATCTGCCGCCCGAAGCCGAGGCCGCCTTGCGCCGTCGCGCCGCTGTCGGCGTTCACGCCCGCCTCCATCACCACGCCCGCCTTCAGCCCGCCGCCGAGGTCTTCGTTGGTCCGGATACCCCACCGCGACCCGTTCAGCCCGTTGGTGGTGCCGTCGATCAGCGCCGTGACGCTGCCCGCGGCCGAGCGCGAACCGGCACTGAAGTGGCCCAGGTTCATGTCGACGATGCCGTACAGGGTGACGCTGGACTGGGCCCATGCGCTGCTGGCGCCGATGAGTGCCAGTGATGCGAATGCGATTCTCGTTTTCATCTGGGAGATCTCCTCAAGTTTCTTGTTGCCGGTGAGCGCGCAGCAGCGGGTAAGGCTGCGCCGGGCCCCCTCCACCGGCCGGAGAGAGGGTAGGAAGGAAGGCGACGGTTAGCGTGCGGTCAGGGGGCCACCTCCTTCACTTTCCCAGCACGAGGTTGGGAAGCCACAGCGAAAAGGCCGGGACGAAGGTGACCAGCAGCAGGGCGGCGACGAGCGCACCGTAGAACGGCCAGATCGTGCGCATCACGTGTCCTACCGACACTCCGCCGATCGCGCACCCGACGAACTGCGTTGTTCCCACCGGCGGGGTGTTCAAGCCGAGGGCGCAGTTGATCAACATCAGCATGCCGAACTGCACCGAGCTCATCCCGTATTGCTGGCAGATCGGCAGGAAGATCGGCGTGCACAGGAGGATGGTTGCCGCCATGTCGAGGAAGGTGCCCAGCACGAACAGGATCACGTTCACCATCAGGAAGATCAGCCAGGGCTGTGTCGTCATCGCCGACAGCATCTTTCCCGTGAGCTCCGCCACCCCGTACAGGCTGATCAGGTAGCCGAAGGTGCTGGAGATCCCGATCAGCAGCAGGATCACGCCCGTTGTCTTGACCGCCTTCGAAGCGGCCTTGATGAAGTTGGCCCGGTTCAGGGTCCGATACAGGAAGATGGTCAGGGCCAGCGCGTACAACACCGCGATGGCGGCGGACTCGGTGGCCGTGAACACGCCGCTCAGGATGCCGACCAGGATCAACACCACGATGAACAGGCCAGGCAGGGCCGCGGCGAAGCAACGCGCCACGATCGCCCAGCCGGGGAAGGTGCCGGCGGGGTAGCCGCGCTTCACCGCCACCAGGTAGGCCGCCACCAGGTTGCAGATGGTGAGGATCGCAGCGGGAAGGATGCCCGCCAGGATCAGCGCCGCGATGGACACCTTGCCGCCTGCCGCGAGCGTGTAGATGATCAGGTTGTGGCTGGTCGGCATCAGGGCCCCGACCAGTGCGGCATGGGTGGTCACGTTGACCGCATAGTCCGCGTGATAGCCCTCCTTCTTCATCATCGGGATCATCACGGCGCCCATCGCCGACACGTCCGCCACGGGCGAGCCGGAAACGCCGCCGAACAACGTGCAGGCCAGCACGTTCGACATGCCCAGGCCGCCGCGGACGTGCCCCATGAGGCTCTTGGCGAAGTCGACGATGCGGTCGGCGACCCCGCCGTACAGCATCAGCTCGCCGGCGAAGATGAAGAAGGGAATGGCCAGGAACGAGAACGCGCCCATGCCCGACGTCATCTGCTGCAGGCCGACCGCCAGCGGCAAGCCCTCGTAGAACAGCGTGCCGAGCGCGGCGAGGCCGATCGAGAAAGCCACGGGCACGCCCAGCATCAGCAGCGCAAAGAAGCTGCAGGAAAGAATCAGCAAGGGGGTGGTCATTGCCAGCTCGGCTCGACTTCCCGGCCCTGGGCGAGGGCGAGGAGATGCTCGATGGAGAACAGGACGATGAGTCCTCCGGCCAGGGAGGAGGGCACGTACTTCCAGCCCTCGGAAACCCACAGCGTCGGCAGCCGGTAGTTCCACACGGACACGGCGAGCAGGGCGCCGTTCCAGGCGATCACCGCGCCGAAGACCAGGATCAGCGAGTGGATGAGGTATTCCATCTTCAGCCGCAGGCCATCCGGTGCCAGCACCAGGAAGGACTCCAGCCCGATGTGGCCGGCGTCGCGGACGCCGACGGCCATGCCCAGCATCGTCACGTACAGCACCAGCAGCAATGCCAGGCTTTCCGCCCAGGTGGGCGTGCTGTTGAGGACGTAGCGGCCGAAGACCTGCCAGGTCACGGCCGCCAGCAGGGCGAGCAGGCCTGCGATGCCGAGGAACATGCAGGCGCGGGCGATGGCGCGGCACATTCGCGTGTACCAGCCGGCCGGCAGCGCCGGCGGCACGCCTTCCGTTCCCGCGGCCTGGGCGCTTGCCACTGCGCCCAGCGGCATCACCTCCTGCGGCATCACTTGGTGTCCTGCACGCGCTTGACCAGCGCCTTGAGCTTGGCGTCGGTGATGAACTTCTCGTACACCGGCCCCATCGCGTTCTGGAACGAGGCCTTGTCGACGGTGACGATCTGGGCACCCGCCGCCTTGACGACCGCCAGGGATTTTTCTTCCCGCTCGTCCCAGAGCTTGCGCATGTAGGGCACCGACTCCTTGGCGGCCTGCCGCACCGCCTTCTGGTCGTCGGGCGTCAGCGTGTCCCACACGCGTTTGGAGAACAGCAGCATCTCGGGCGCCATGGAGTGCTCGGTGATGGAGTAGTAGCGCGCAACCTCGAAGTGCCGCGAGCTTTCGTAGGAAGGGTAGTTGTTCTCGGCGCCGTCGACCAGGCCGGTTCTCAGGGCGGTGTAGACCTCGCCGTAGGGCATGGGCGTCGCGTTGGCCCCCATCGCTTCGAGCAGCGAGACCCACAGGTCGGATTGCTGCACCCGGATCTTCAGGCCCTTGGCGTCAGCGAGCGATCGAACGGCCTTCCTGGTGGTGTAGAGGTTTCGCGCGCCGCTGTCGTAGTACGCAAGACCGATGAAGCCCTGGACCGCGCAGGAGGCCAGGATCTCCTCGCCGACCGGCCCGTCCAGGACCCGCCGCATGTGCTCCTTGCTGTGGAACAGGAAGGGCATCGTGGGCACCTGCGTTTCCGGACAGATGTTGTTCATCGGCGCGATGTTCACGCGCGTCATGGCCAGGGCGCCGATCTTGGTCTGTTCGATCGTGTCCTTTTCGGAACCGAGCGCGGCGTTGTTGTAGAGCCGGATGGAGTGCCTGCCGTTGGTGAGCGCCTTGAGCCGCTCGCCCATGAACTTCACGGCTTCGACCGTCGGGTAGCCGTCCGGCTGGTTGTCCGCCGCGCGGAATTCGGTCGCGTGGGCGCCAAGCGCACAGCAGGCGGCGGCAACTGTCACAAGCTTCTTGAGGTTCATGATCGTCTCCAGCAGGGATCAAAGGGTTTCGAAAGGACCGTTGGTCACGAAGGTGCCACCCTGGAAGCGGGCGGCGCGCTCATCGGGCGCCGACGCGGGGGCGGGGATGCTGTCGTTGTATGGAGCGGAGCTGTCCTTCGGTTGGAAGCCGAGATGCGATGCCTTGCCGTTGTCCCACCACACCTTGGGATTGGCGGAGACCCCATAGACGATCGTGTGTCCCAGCTGCGGCGCGAAGAGGGCGCAGCGCACCAGCTCCACCAGGTCGTCGTAACTCAGCCATGTCGACAGCATCCGGCGGTCCTTCGGTTGCGGGTAGGCGGAGCCGATGCGCAGGCATGCCGTTTCGATGCCGTAGCGGTCGAAGTAGAAGCGGGACAGGTCCTCGCCGAAGGACTTCGACAGGCCGTAGTACCCGTCCGGCCGGCGCGCTGCATCGGCATCGAGAACGGCGCTTTGCTCGTGAAAGCCGACGACGTGGTTGGAGCTGGCGAAGACGACCCGGCGCACGCCATGGCGTCTGGCGCCTTCGTAGATGTGGAAGGCGCCGCGGATGTTCGCCTCGAGTATTTCCTCGAACGGGCGTTCGACGGAGATGCCGCCCATGTGGACGATCGCGCTGCAGTCCTCGACCAGTCGGTCCACCGCGGCCTTGTCGGCGAGGTCGCAGGGAACGACCTCCTCGCCATCCTGCGCAGCGGCCAGTGGGGCAATGTCGGAGAGCCGCAGGATGGATGCATGCGGCTTCAGTCGCTGGCGCAGCACGGTTCCCAGTGCACCCGCGGCGCCGGTCAGGAGGAGCCGATTCGTCAGCTGCCGATTCAGGGTGGATGTCATGGATCTGGTGAAGGAGAAAGGGTGCGACAGCCCTCCCGGCAACCGGGGGAGCGGGTAAAGGTGCGGCTCTCACGGCGGCGGCAACCAGCCTGCCGCCGTGAACGCCGGTGCGTCAGTACGTCAGGCCGTGGGCGTACGGGAACAACGTGTCCGCAGCGGGATAGCCCGGTGCGTCCGGATCGTTGTTCTTGATCGCCTGGAGGTTGTTGGCGAGCGCAAAAGGCAACTTGCCTTGCGGCTTCACCTTGCCGCTGAGGACATCCAGCAGCGCGGTGTCGCTCACGCTGAAGCCGGCGACGATGGCACCGGCGTCCCGCAGGCCGCTGTCCTGGTCCAGCACGAACGGCTGGCGGAAGTAGATGTGCAGCACCGTCTTCCTGGCGCCCGCTTCGGCCATGATCGCCTTGATCTGCGCCAGCGACGGCTTGATCTCCCACGACTGCGAGGCGGCCATGGTGGTGAACGACAGGTTGTCGGCCTCCCAGGGGAGCACGCCGCCGAAGACGAGCCCGTTGTCAAGACAGGTCTTGACGGTGTCCGCGTACTTGGCCGTGTCGACACAGCGGTCCTGCGCGCCCCACGGTTTGCCGGTCTTCGGGTTGAGGAAGCCCGGGTTCATGCCCGTGGCAGGATCGTCGCTGCGGAAGGCCGACGTCACGCTGCGGCGCCCGAGCGCGGTGACCGAGATCACTGCCACGTCGTGGCCTGCCGCCGACGGGCGCACCCCGTTCACGTTCACGTTGCCATCGGTGACGGTGTAGCCGTACTTCTCGACGGTGGCCTTGCTGAAGTCGCCCATGATGTAGACCTTGGCGCCGGCCTTGAGCGGCAGCGCCTTGGCTCCCGAGCCGTTGTCTTCGTTCTGCAGCAGCACCACGGACTTGCGCTGGATGTCCAGGGCCACCTCACGGTGCGAAGGCTGGCCGATGATGCCGGCGGCCTTGGTTTCGTCGACGTACGGATTCTCGAACAGTCCGAGCTGGAACTGCTCCTTGAGCAGGCGCTTGACAGCTTCATCGAGCCGCTCCTGCTTGAGCAAGCCGTTGTTCACCAGGTCGATGATGGTCTGCTTGTCCTGGAAGCCGGAAAGCACCTCCGTTCCCCCGTTGACCGCTGTAGCCACGCGCTGCTGCACGCTCAGGCCTTCCAGTCCCCACGCCCGGTCGTTGATCACACCCGTGTCGGAATTGACATAGCCACGGAAGCCGAGCTTGCCGCGCAGCAGGTCGGTGACGATCTGCTTGTTGAAGGCGAAGCCGACCTGGTCGTAGGTGACGCCTTCGTAAGTGACGTTGATCGGCACGCCGTAGTAAGGCATCACCGCCGACACGCCGGCCTGGATGGCCGCCATGAAAGGCTTCAGGTGGTAGCCGAAATTACCGGCGGGGTAGACCTGGTTCTTGCCGTGCGAGTAGTGCGGGTCGAGCCCCATCTCCTGCGGTCCGCCGCCCGGGAAGTGCTTGATGGTCAGCGCCACGGAGCTGTCGCGGTTGACCGACGTCCCTTCGGAGATCTTCGTGCCCTGCAGGGTCTTCACCAGCGTGGAAATGATGTCCGCATTGAGGTCCGCGTTCTCCGTGAAGGTCTCGTGCACGCGGTACCAGCGCGGCTCGGTGCTCAGGTCCGCCATGTAGCCATACATGCCGCGCAGGCCGATCGCCTTCCACTCCGCACCCATCACCTGGGCGAACTTCTGCACCACGGAAATATCGCTGGTGCCCAGAGCGGCGGAGGCGATACCGGCTTCCTTCGGGAAGGCGGTGAACGCGCCGGCGCCTTCATTGATGCCCTGCCGCGCATCCGGATCGATGTGGTTGCGCGCGTTCGACTTGAAGACGGCCGGGATCCCGAGGCGCGTGGCCTCGCGCATCTGCTGGATGGAGTTGGTGAAGGTGGCGGCTTGCAGCGGCGAGACTTCGCCGGCCGCGGGGGTGCCGCTCACGGTGCTGCGCAGGATGAAGCGGCTCATCATCTGCGTGTTCACCATGTTGTCCGCGGTGGCCGGCACGGCGCCGCCGGCTGCCGGATTCATGGTGTCGATCAGCAGCATGCCCGCCTTCTCGTCGAGCGTCATGCGGCCCACGAGGTCCGCCGCGCGCGTTTCGGCGCTCAGGCGCCAGTCTTCGTAGGCGGTGAGCTGGCCATCGCCGTTCGAGTCCTTGAACTTGAGCCCTCCCACGTCGAGGACCTTCTTGAGCCTGGCTTGCACCGGGGGCTGGTCCACGGGGGTATTGTTGCCGCCGCCGCAGGCAAGAAGGACCGAGCCGCCGGTCAGGACGGCGATGCAAAGCATTGCGCGATTCAGTGGGAAGGGAATAGTTTTCAAGGCATTTGTCTCCAGAACGTTGTACAAAGCGCGCTGTACGTGCCTCTTCACGGGCCTGGTCGTGACAGCAGCGCGAGTGTTCTGCGGTGACCCGCTCAAGTCCATTTCCTAATTCGTCGCACTCCATACCTTTTCCGTAATGCTTGCCTTCAGCACCTCATGGACCTTCGACAACTGACCTATTTCGTGGCCGTGGCGGAGGAGCGGCACATCGGCCGCGCCGCGGAGCGCTTGTGCCTTTCGCAGCCTCCGCTCACCCGCCACATCAAGGCTCTGGAGGGCGAACTGGGGGTGGACCTGTTCACGCGCACGCCGCGCGGGATGCTGCTGACGCAGGCGGGGGAAGCGCTGTTGCGCGACGCGCGGAACATCTTCGGCCTGGTGGACCGGGCCTCTCAACGGGCCCAGATGGCGGGGCTGGGGAAGGTCGGGCACATCGACGTCGGCATCTACGGGTCCGGTTCCTTCGGCGTCATTCCAGCGGTCCTGGCGAGGTTCCAAAGGGAAAACCCGGATGTGGAAATCGCGCTGCACTACGCGCAGACGCCGAATCAGATCTCGGCACTGCGCGAGGGCCGGGTGCTCATCGTGTTCGAACGGCTGTTGCCCAACGAACCGGACCTCGAGGTGGAACTCGTGTCCAGGGAGCGCTTGCTGGTGGCCGTCGGCGAGCGTCACCGGTTCGCCGGACTGCAGGTCATACCGGTGAGTGCGCTCGAAGGAGAGACGCTGCGCCTTGGGTCCTCGCCTTCGGCCGCGGCGACGGTCGTCGAAATGTGCCGCGCGAACGGATTCGAGCCGCGCTTCGCGCCGGCCGCGGGTGACCTCATCATGGCGACACTGCTGACGACGGTTGCAGGTGGCGCGGCCCTGGTCCCCGCGTCGTTAGCGAACGTCTGTTTCCCCGGCGTCAGCTACGTCGAACTGGATCCGGGCGGCGAGTGGAGCATGGACATTCACTGCTTCTATGTCAGGGGCGAGAGCTCACCACTCCTGTCGGCCATGCTGCGCACGGTGCGTGGTTTTCGCGAGGAGCTGCCGGTGGCCGCGCCGTCGAAGGGCTGATCCAGCCGGTGCAACGCTTGCGTGCCTTGGAGAGAACCGACAGAAGAAGACAAGGCTCATCCCTTCGGAAGATCCTGGTGGGGCGTCGCGACGAGCGGCGGCGGCACGTCTTCCCCCGCCGCCCGCAGCCGGAAGATGGCGGCGCGGGCCAGGAAGACGGTGGTGACCGGCGCGGTGATCGACAGCAGCACGATGACCAGCCATGCCGACAACGAGAGGACGCCCTGGTGCGCGGAGAAATTGATGATGGTGGCCAGCGTCGCCGTCCAGGTGCCCAGGGTGTAGGCCAGCGACGGTGCGTGCATGCGGACGAAGAAGTCCGGCAGCCGCAGCAGGCCGATGGCCGAGACGAGGACCACGATGCCGCTGGCCAGCAGCAGCACGGCGACGATGGCGTCCGCGACCGGGGTCATTCGATCACCTCGCCGCGCAGCAGGAACCTGGCCATGGCAGACGAGCCGACGAATCCGAACAGCGCGATCAGCAGGGCGCCCTCGAAATACATGCGGCTGTCGTAGCGGATCGCCAGCACCATCAGCAGCAGCAAGGCGACGACGAACATGAAGTCCAGCGCCAGCACGCGGTCCTGCGCGCGCGGCCCGCGCAGCAGGCGGGCCAGCGCCAGCAGCATGGCGAGACCGTACAACGTCAGCGTGACGGTCACTGCGGCAGACAGGAGGGGGCTCATTCGAAGATCTCCTTCAAGGGATGCTCATAGCGCGCCTTGTAGTGACGGATGAAGTCTTCCTCGGCCTGCAGGTCGAACACGTGCAGCAGCAAGGTGGTACGGTCCGGCGCCAGCTCGGTCCAGACCGTCCCCGGCACGATCGTGGTGATCACGGCCAGGGCGGCCAGCGCGAACGGATCGCGCAACTCCAGGGGGATGACGACGAAGTAGGCTCGTGGTGGGTTGCGGCGCGCCTTCAGGACTCCGCGCGCGACCTGCAGAGCCGAGACGATGACATCGCGGGCCACCACCAGTACCAGCCGGGCGAGCACCCGTGGCCGGCGCAGCGGTCCGGCGCGCGGCCGCAGTGGCGCCGTGACCAGCGGCATGAGCCAGCCGACCAGGGCAGCGAGCAGCAGTTGCCCGGGAGCGAGCGAGCCATTGAGCAGCAGCCACATCGCGAACAGAGCGAGCGACAGCACGGGGGCAGGGAACCAGCGTCTCATCGCTTCTCTCCGGTCGGCGCTGGCACGGGCTGCGCGGCCCGCACCGTGGCGATGTATTGCTGCGGGTCGTGCAGCGCGGCGGCGGTCGCGCGCATGTAGCGCAGGGTCGGCTCGGCGCCGATCACCAGCGCGATGCACAGGCCGAGCAGCGCGGCGACGGGCAGCGACTCGGCCACCTTCAGCTCGGGCGCGGGCCGTTGCTCGGGACTCCAGAACACCCGCAGGCCCACCCGCGACAGCGCGATCACCGCCAGCAGGCCCAGCAGGATCTGCAAGGCGAACAGCACGGCGCCCGCGCCCGCTGGCCCGGTCTGCGCCGGCATCGCGAGCACCGCCGAGAGCATGGCCACCTTGGCGACGAAACCCGACATCGGCGGCAGTCCCGACAGCACCAGCGTGCCGACCAGGAAAGCCAGCCCCAGGAAGATGACCGCGCCCGGGATCGCGCGGCCGATCAGCGGCACGGCCAGGTCGTCGAGGTTCGCATCGGCCGGCGCCGGTTCCGCATCGAGGAAGCCGGGCAGGCGGTCGTCGATGACCAGCGCCGAAGGCCGGTCGGCGTCGAGCGCGCGGGCCCGGTCCATCAGTTCCACCAGCAGGAACATCGCGGCGGCGGCCAGCGTGGCGCTGGCCAGGTAGAACAGGGCGCCCGCCGTCAAGGCCGGGTGGTCGAAGCCGGTTGCGGCGATCAGCGTCCCCGACGAGCCGATGATGCTGAAGGCCGCCAGTCGTGCCAGGTTCTGCGAGGCCAGCATGCCGACGGTGCCGAACGCCAGTGTGAACAGCCCACCCCACACCAGTGCGTTGCTGCCGAACAATGCCGAGTCTCCGGCGCTCGCGGGAAAGCACAGCGTCCACAGGCGCAGCACCGCATAGACGCCCACCTTGGTGAGGATGGCGAACAGGGCCGCGACCGGCGTGCTGGCTGCCCTGTAGGCCGGCGGCAGCCAGAAGTTCATGGGCCAGATCGCCGCCTTGGCGAGGAAGGCGACGGCCAGCACGGCCGCGCCCGCGTGCAGCAGTCCGCGATCGCTCGCCGGCACCGCGGGCAGCTTGGCGGCGATGTCCGCCATGTTCAAGGTCCCGGTGACACCGTACAGCAGCGACACGCCGATGAGGAACAGCAGCGAAGCCACCAGGTTGATGGCGATGTAGTGCAGTCCGGATTGCACCCGCGCCGCGCCGCCGCCATGCAGCAGCAGCCCGTAGGACGCAGCCAGCAACACCTCGAAGAAGACGAACAGGTTGAAGAGGTCCCCCGTCAGGAAGGCACCGTTGAGTCCCATCAGCTGCAGCTGCAGCAGTGCGTGGAAGTGCACGCCCGCCCGGTGCCAGCGGGACAGCGAGAACAGCAGGCTGGCCAGCCCGGTGACGGCGGAGAGCACCAGCATCATGGCCGACAGCCGGTCGGCCACCAGGACGATGCCGAACGGCACCGGCCAGTTGCCCGGCAGGTACACGCCGAAGGCGCCCGGGGCATCCTGGGCATCGACCCACGCCAGCAGTGCGGAGGCCGTGGCGAGCATCAGAAGGCAGGCGAGCAAGCCGATGGCGGCCTTCGCACGGCGGTGCTGCGCGCCTATGCCCGCCAGCAATCCGGCGGCCGCCAGCGGCAGCAGCACCGGCGCGACGATCAGGTGAGCCATGGTCAGGTTGGCGGGGTCGAAAGAGGTCACCGGCGTTCCTCCTGGCCGTCCACATGATCGCTGCCGCTCAGCCCGCGCAGCGCCAGCAGCACGACGAGGAACAAGGCGCTGGTGGCGAAGCCGATCACGATCGCCGTCAGCACCAGCGACTGCGGCAAGGGGTCGGAGTAGTCCACCAGGTTCGGCTGCAGGCCGGGGCCGACGATAGGCTCGCGATCGATCGCGAGGCTGCCCACGCTGAAGATGAACAGGTTGACCGCGTAGGAGAGCAGCGACAGTCCGATCAGCACCTGGAATGTCCGCGGCCGCAGGACCAGCCAGACGCCGGCGGCGGTGAGCACCCCGATGGCGAGCGAGATCACGACTTCCATCAGCGTTCTCCTTCGTGCGGGCGGGGCTCGGCGCGGCGCTGCGCGCGCAGGGACTGGTGCGCGATCGCCGTCAGCAGCAGCAGCGTGGCGCCGACCACGACCGCGAAGACGCCGAGGTCGAAGAAAAAGGCGCTGGGCAAGTGGACTTCCCCGATGACTGGAACCGTGAAATGGGCGGTGTGGGTGGTGAGGAACGGATAGCCGAACGCCAGCGAGCCCAGTCCGGTGCAGAGCGCCAGCAGCAGGCCGCCGGCTATCCAGCGCGGCAGCTGCAGATTGGTGCGCGCCTCCACCCATTGCGTGCCGCCCACGATGTACTGCGTGATGAGCGCGATCGCCATGACCAGGCCAGCGACGAAGCCGCCCCCTGGCTCGTTGTGCCCCCGCAGGAACAGGTGCACCGCCAGCACGCCGGCGATCGGCAGCAGCAGCCGCACCAGCACCGCCGGAACCAGCAGGTGGCCGCGTGCCTGCCTTTCCCGCATTCTGGGCTCGGCCAGGATCTGCGCCGACCCGATGCGCTGCTGCGGCGGCAGGCCGATCGTCTCGCGCGGCGGGCGGAAGCGTCGCAACAGCGCATACACGGTGAGCGCTACCGCGGCCAGGACACTGATCTCCCCCAGGGTGTCGAAGGCGCGGAAATCGACCAGCATCACGTTGACGACGTTGGTGCCGCCGCCCACCGGGAGCGCGTTCTGCAGGAAGAAAGGGGAAATGCTCTGCGGCGCCGTGCGGGTCAGCATGGCGTACGACAGCGCCGCCAGGCCGGCGCCTGCCAGCACCGCGAGGGTGAAGTCGCGGCCGCGCCGCCAGGCAGCGTGCGCCGTGGCCGTGGGCGCGTCCTGCGTGGTTCGCCGCGGCAGCCAGCGCAGCCCGAGCAGGAACAGCACGGTGGTCACCGTCTCCACGGCGAGCTGGGTCAGCGCCAGGTCGGGCGCCGAGAACCATGCGAAGGTGAGGCATACCACGAGGCCGACGCCACCCAGCAGGATCAGCGCCTGCAGGCGATGGAACTTGGCCAGGTGCGCGGCGCCGATGGCGCAGCTCGCGCCCACCACCCAGAGCAGGACGAATTCGAGGCTGGCGGGCACCCGGTCCCGATCCCCCCACCCGAGCGGGACGATCAAGGCGGACCCGAGCCCGGCGGCCCCCGCCACCAGCAGCAAGGCGAGCATCTGCGCCTGCAGGCGGCGTGTGCTGGCCAGCCGCAGCAGCCGCCGCGCCGCCAGGTTGGAGCGGGCCAGCCCGTTCTCGAAGATCCGCTGGCCGTCGAGCCGCCGGATCAGCGGCGTGCCGCGATCGCCACGCTGCTTGAACCACCCGGCGAAGAACAAGTACACCAGCAGCCCGCCGACGATGGCCACCAGGCTCATGGCGAATGCGGCGCTGAAACCATGCCACACCGCCAGGTTGTACCCTGGCAGGGTGCCACCGACCACGGGGCGGGCGGCGGCCGCGAGCGTCGGTCCGATCGAATGCTGCGGCGCTATGCCGACGACCACGCAGGCCAGCACCAGCAGGTCGACCGGCACCCGCATCCAGCGCCGCGGTTCGTGCGGAGCATGCGGCAAGCCTCGCGGTGGCGGCCCGAAGAACACGTCGTGGCCGAAGCGCAGCGAGTACACCACCCCGAACACGCCGTACACCGTTGCGATGGCCGGCAGACCATATTCGAGCCACGGCCTGCCGGTGATGAGCAGCGTTTCGGCGAAGAACATCTCCTTGGACAGGAAGCCGTTCAGCAGCGGCACGCCGGCCATCGCCGCACACGCCACCATGGCCAGGGTTCCGGTGAAGGGCATGAACCGGAACAGCCCGTCGAGCCGCCGCATGTCGCGGGTGCCGGTCTCGTGATCGATGATGCCCACCGACATGAAGAGCGATGCCTTGAACGTGGCATGGTTCATCATGTGGAACACCGCCGCCACGGCAGCCAGGTCGCTGTTCAATCCGAGCAGCAGCGTGATCAGCCCCAGGTGGCTGATCGTGGAGTAGGCGAGCAGTGCCTTCAGGTCGTTCTGGAACATCGCGACGTAGGCGCCGAGCAGCAAGGTGGTGGCCCCGGCGCCGCCGACCAGCCAGAACCACAGGTCCGTGCCTGACAACACCGGCCACAGCCGCGCCAGCAGGAACACGCCCGCCTTCACCATCGTCGCCGAATGCAGGTAGGCGGATACCGGCGTCGGCGCGGCCATGGCCCGCGGCAGCCAGAAGTGGAACGGGAACTGGGCGCTCTTGGTCAGTGCGCCCAGCAGCACGAGCACCAGCGCGAGCGGATAGAGCGGGTGCTCCCGGATCCGGTCGCCCGCCGCCAGCACCTGGTCGAGCTCGTAGCTGCCCACGATATGCCCCACCACCAGCACGCCTGCCAGCAGTGCGAGCCCGCCGCCGGCGGTAACCGTGAAGGCCATGCGCGCGCCGCGCCGGGCATCCTTGCGGTGGTACCAGTAGCCGATCAGCAGGAAGGAGAACAGGCTGGTGAGTTCCCAGAAGATCACCAGCTGCACCAGGTTGCCGGCAACCACCACGCCCAGCATCGCCCCCATGAAGGCGAGCAGCAGCGAGTAGAAGCGCGCCGCCGGGTCGTCTTCCGACAGGTAGTAGCGCGCATACAGCACCACCAGCGCCCCGATGCCCGTGACGAGCATCGCGAACATCCAGGCCAGCCCGTCGATGCGCACGATGATGTCCACCCCCAGGCTGGGCAGCCATTGCAGGCGCTCGGTGACCACGCCGCCGGCGCTGATCTCCGGAAACAGCAGGCCCAGCGGCACCGCGGTGGCGAGCGCCACCAGCCCCGCCCAGATCGACTCCGCGTTGCGCGCCCGCGTGGGGAGCAGGGCGGCGACCACGGCGCCGGCAAAGGGCAGGAGAACCACCAGCAAGAGAGACATGGGTGACGAGTCTACGAGAGGAATTCGGGTCGCCGGATGGAACGCGGGGTGCGTGACGGCGGCGGCTACGACTGCCACAATGCCTGATGCTCGACGCACTGCTGACGAACCATGCCGATGAGTGGATACTGCTCGCCCGGCTGCTGCTGGTTTCCTTGTTCCTGCTGACGGGCTGGCAGAAGCTGACCGGCTTCTCCGCTACGGCGGCTTACATGGCGTCCCTCCACACGCCGGTGCCCAAGGTGGCGACGGCCGTGTCGATCGTGATGGAGTTCTTCGTCGGCATCGCGCTGGCCCTGGGCATTGCCACCCGGCCGCTTGCTGCGCTGCTGGCGCTGTTCACGATCGGCACCGCATTGATCGGACACCGCTTCTGGACCCTGGAGGGTGCGGACCGTCACGCCAACGAGCTCAACTTCTTCAAGAACATGAGCATCGCGGGCGGCCTGCTCCTGCTGGCAGTCACCGGCGCCGGCAAGTACGCCATCGGCTGAAATCGCGGCGGCGATGTTTCATGTCAGGGCATGCTACGGCCATGCTTCCTGTTGCGGCGCCGCACGAGGAAGACCACGACGATGATGAGGAGCAGCACGGCCGCCGCCATCCCCAGCTGCGCCAGGGTGAGCAGGAATGACCGGCCCGGCGTCCCGGCACGCAGTTGCCCGACCTGCTTGACCGTCACGCTCGCGTCCGGATTGCCCCACTGGTGCAGCAGGTAGTTGCCCAGCGTGGCGACCTGCCCGTCCGACAGTTCCGCGGCGAAGCCCGGCATGTGGACGTCGGGGTGGCGGTGCAGCCCTTGCAGGACCACCATGACCAGGTTGTTGCTGTCGTTGCGGCCCAACGCGGCGTTGTGCAGCAGCGAGGGCAGGCCGCCGTCGAAGCTGCCCTGCGCCTGCGCCTGGTGGCAGCTGGCGCAATAGGCGTCGTAGATCTGCGGCCCGGTGAGCTGGTCGTGGCTGCGCGGCCAGGGCAGTCCGCGGATGCTCTCGAGGTTGTCGGTCGGCGCGCCCCAGGCGTAGGCCGGCCGCTGGACGCGTGGATCCGCCACGGGAGCGACCGTCTTCAGGTAGCCGGCGATGGCATCCAGGTCTGGCGCGGTGAGATGGCGCAGGCTGAAATCGATCGCCTCCGCCATCGGGCCTGCAGCCTGGCTCTTGCCGGCTGCGTGTCCTTCGCGCAGGTACTCCACCAGTTCGGCCTGGCTCCAGCCGCCGATGCCGCTGGTCGCATGCGAGGTGATGTTCGGCGCGTACCAGGGCCAGACCTCGCCCCCGGCGAGCGCGCGCGAACGATCTTCCGCCATCAGCGGCCCGCGCGGCGTGTGGCAGGCGCTGCAGTGCGCGAGCCCCTGCACCAGGTAAGCGCCCCGGTTCCATTGCGCTCCCTTTGCCGGGTCGTCGCGATACGGCGCATCGTCGAGGTACAGGGCGTTCCAGGCCAGCATGGACAGCCGGATGTTGAACGGAAAGGGCAGCTGCGTCGGGGGCGGCGCGCGGTCCACGGCGGCCACGCCTTGCATGAAATACGCGTACAGCGCCCGCCCGTCGTCGTCGCTCACCTTGGCGTAGGACGTATAAGGCATCGCCGGATACAGGCGCGCACCGTCGGCGCGTATCCCGCGGCGCAGTGCGTCCGTGAACTGAGCCAGGGTGTAGTTGCCGATGCCATGCGTCCTGGAGGGCGTGATGTTGGTGGAGATGATCTTGCCCAGCGGCGACTGCAGTGCCAGGCCGCCTGCCATCGGCTGCCCGCCGGGCGCGGTGTGGCACGCGATGCAGTCGCCGGCCCGCGCCAGGTACTCGCCGCGCTCTACCAGGGCATCGGCAGCGCCGGCCACCAGGGTGACGGCTGCCGCGCCTGCGCCGAGCAGGACCGCGCCGACGCTGCGCCAGCGGCCCGCGTTCACGGTTGCGTCCTGTCGGAAGCGGCGGCGCGCGCCGCCACGGCCGGGCGTCGCGCCGCACCGGGCTGATCGAGGATGTGGCGTGTCATGCGCAGTGCGACGGCAATCGCGTTCTCGGTGGAATTGCAGGTGCCGCAAGTGGGCAGCACGCCGGTGCCGGCCAGGAACAGGTTCTCGTGGTCGTGGGCGCGCCCCCAGCCGTCGCACACCGAACGGCGCGGATCCGAGCCCATGCTGAGCGTGCCGCAGATGTGCTGGTTGTTCGCGAACTCGCCTTCCTTGCTGTGGCGCAGGTTCGTGCCCCCCATGAGGGCGGCGATGCGCTCGAAATCCTGCCTGGAGCGCTCATGTCCCCGGCGCGTGTAGTCATCGATCGAGTAGTGCGCCTGCGGCTTGGGGATGCCCATGACGTCCTTCTGGTCGGACAGCGTGATGCGACGTTCGGGATCCGGCAGGACCTCCAGCACGTTCTTCACGTTCAGCTCGTGCGCCGCGCTGTGGCGCAGCCGGCGCGCGAACTCCGGCCCGTACACGCCCTGCGCTATCAGGCTGCGCGTGGCGCTGTCCACGCGCGAGATGTTGGTGAAGTCCAGCCGATACGGGGCATGCCCGGAGCGAAAGGAGCCATCGCGCATGGTGTTGATCGAGCTGGGGCTCTGCGGCCCGCGTCCCAGCCAGAGCTCCTCCTCGGCATCGAAGGTGAGGGAAGTGCTGGGATGGTCCATCAGGTTGCGACCCACCATGTCGGAGCTGTTGGCGAGGCCGCGGGGAAAGCGGTCGCTGGTCGAGAGCAGCAGCAGGCGCGGGCTTTCGATCCCGTTGGCGGCGACGATGAACGTCCGGCCCTGGACCTGGTGCGAGCGCTTGTCCGGGTCGTAGTAGTGCGCGGCCGCGATGCGCCCCTGGGCGTCGTGCTCCAGCCGGTAGACGTTGGCCTGCGCCACCAGCCTGGCGCCCGCGCGCTCGGCGCTCGCCGCCGCCAGGCCGCCGTGGTACTGGGCATCGATCGGACAGATGGGCTGGCAGCTGTTGTTGCCGCAGCAGGCGGGGCGGCCGTCGTAGGTGCGGCTGTTGCGCGCGGTGGTGTTGGAGACCACCGCGTACGCTGGCGCCAGGCGCTCGCGGATGCGGCGCATCGCGTAGGCCTCGGCGACCGGTTCCATCGGAAAAGGCCGCTGGCGCGGCGAGCCGGTGTTGGCTGCGCCCGAAACCCCCATGAGCTCTTCCGCCTCCTGGTAGAAAGGCT
>JAQGMY010000153.1 GCA_028292105.1 Ramlibacter sp. | reverse complement strand
GTGCCGTTGAAGTTGGCGTTCGGCCGGAAGTAGAAAACCCCCGTGGCATAGGCCGTCGACGCCACCGCGGCGGTGGTGAGGGCCGGGTCGCGATACAGCTGGCCGTTGGCGGGCAGGTTCTGCAGGGTAAAGCTGGCGATGCTGCCGTCGACGTCACTGCCTGCCAGCGTGATCGTGATGAACGCCGCGTCCTCCAGGCCCGACACGCTGGCAGGCGTGGCCACTGGCAGGTCGTTGACCGAAGTCACCGTGATCGACAGGGTTCCGATGACACCGCTGTTGGTGGTGTAGCTCACGACCGGCACGGCGCCGTTCCAGTTGGGCAGCGGCGTGAAGTTGTAGTTGCCGTTGGCCGCCAGCGTGAAGTTGCCTGTGCCGGCGATCACCGCGCCCTGCCCGGCCGGAAACACCGTGGCGTTGCCGGCGACCCGGTAGCTGGCGACCGCCAGCACGGTGTCGATGTCGGTGTCGTTGGCCAGCACGTTGCCCGACGCCGGGTTGTCCTCCGCCACCGTCTTCGTGTCCGCGATGACGGTGGTTGGATCGTCGACCGGCGTTATCGTGACGCTGGCCGCCGCGGTGGTCGAGCTGTAGGGGGAACTGTTGTCGAGGGTCCCTATGGTGGCGCTGGTCAGGCCGGCGGTGCCACCGCTCTGGTCCCAGGCGCGAAAACTCAGGCCGGTCGCGGTGCCGTTCCAATCCGGGGCCGGGGCGAAGCGCACGCGATTGAGGCTGTCGGCCGCGAACAGGATGGCGTCGCCCGCAGGGATTGCGCCGAAGGCATTCCAGGTGGCGCCATCATCGCGGCTGTATTGCCAGCTGCCGTTCGGATGGGCCGCAGCAACGACCGCGATGCCGTACCCGCCGTTCGGGTCGCTGATCTGCCCGGCCACCAGGTCCGCCACCCGGATCCCGTTGTTGACCGCCGGGTCTTCGGCGATGGTCGGCATGGGATTGGCGCCGTTCAGCGTCGGCGCGCGGTTGAAGACGTTGATCTTCAGCGATTCGGAAAGGGTGTCGTTCCCGCCGTTGGCGGTGCCGCCGTTGTCCCGCACGTCGAAAGTGAAGGTGCCGCTGCCGGTGATCACGCCGGGTGCCACCACGAAGCGCAGGCCTTGCAGCTGCGCCAGCGTATAACTGCTGCCGGCGACGACGGCCGTCCCGTTGGAGAGTGTCACCTTGCCGATCGCAGCCACGCCGTCCAGGTCGGTGATGGTGTAGGTGAGGACCTGCGGGTCCTCGTCGGGTCCGCCGCCCTGGTCGTATGCGAGCGACCCCAGTCCCAGGCTGTTGCTGGAGTTCTCGAAGAAGTTGCGCGCAGCCAATGAGGTCCCGTTGCGCACCGGCTGGTCGTTCACCGGCAGCACCGAGATCGAGGCCAGGCTGGACGTGCCGCTGAACGGCGTGCTGCCGCCGTTCACCCGGACATCCGCCTGCGTGCTGCCGGCGGTGCCGCCGCTCTGGTCCCAGGCACGGAAGGTCAGGGTGCCGGTGCCGCTCCAGTTGGCGGCCGGCACGTAGCGGATCCGGGTCAGGCCGTCCGCCGCCAGCAGCGTCGCGCGGGACTCGGCCAGGCTGGAGTTCATGGCCAACCAGCTGAGGCCGCCGTTGCGCGTGTATTCCCAGCTGCTGCCGCTGGGGCTGGACTGGTCGGTCACCGCGATGCCGAGCAAGCCGCCGGCGTCCGCCACGCGTCCGGCGATGAGGTCGGACACCAGCGTGCCGGCGCCGCTACTCCCATCCTCCAGCATGCTCGTGAAGGTGATGGGGCCGGTCAGGACCGGGGCCTCGTTGGTCACGGTGATCGTGAGGCTCTGCGCCAGCGTGTTGATGCCGCCGTTCGCCGTGCCGCCGTTGTCGACCACGTTGAAGCTGAAAAGACCGGTGCCGAAGGTCACGCCGGTGGCGGCGACGAACTTCATGCCCTGCAGCTCGGCGAGCGTGTAGGAGCTGCCTGCAGCCACGGTGGCTCCGGCTGCCAGCGTGATGCGGCCGACACTGGCCACCGGCACCTCGGTGACGGTGTAGGTGAGGACCTGCCCGCTCTCGTCGGCGTCGCCGGGGGCGTAGTTGATCCCGGCGAGTCCCAGCGACGTGGTGCCTTCCCTGGTGTTCAGGTCGGCCACCGTTCCGCCCGTCAGAACCGGCGCATCGTTGATGGATATGAACGCCACGGTGGAGGTCGCCTGCGCGCTGCTGAAGGCGCTGCCGAGGCCGTTGACCAGCGTGCTGGCGTTGCCGCCGATGCTGCCGCTGGTGCGGTCCCAGGCCCGGAAGACCAGGTCGGCGGTGCCCGACAGATTCGGCGCGGGCACGAAGCGCACCCGGGTGAGGCCATCGGCCGGGAGCAACAACGCACTGCCGATGCTCGGTGAACCGACCGCGACCCAGGTCGTGCCGTCCAGCGCGTACTGCCAGACGCCGTTGGCGTTGTCGGCCGAAGTCACCGCGATGCCGCGCAGCGCGTTGGCGTCGGCATCCGTGACCTTGCCGGCGATCAGGCTGGATACCAGCGCACCGGCATTCGCCTGGTCCTCGACCACGGCTGGCAGTGCGTTGGCCCCGGTCAGCACCGGTGCGAAGTTGAGCGTGAGCTCGACCACCAGGCTGTCGGTGCCGCCGTTCGCGCTGGTATCGGCCGCTCCCGGTTTGGCCAGGCCGCTGGTGTTCGTGCTGGCGGCCACGTAGAGCCGCTGCGTGAGCGGCGCTACCGTGACAAAGCCGGGCATCACGTTGCTGCCGTAGTAGGTGCCGTACTGGAGATCGAGCAACCCCCTGCCCTGCGGCGCGATCACGGCGATGTACAGCGCCTTGCCGCTGTTGCTGCTCTGGGCCGCGTCGGTCGTGACGGGCGAGTTGTCGGAATCCGACTGGCTCACCACCACCACGCGGTTACCGGCGAGCGCAACGCCCGTCGCGCCGTCGTCCTTCTTGCTGCCGGTGGCCAGGGTCGAATACACCAGCGAGCCGGCTCCTGCCTGGTAGGTGTCGAACACCATCAGGTACCCGGTCTGCTTGGCGTCGCCGACCGTACGAAGCGCCCCGGCAGTCGTCTGGAAGGAAGAGCTGTCGCTGTGGTTGGTCTGCCCTACCACGTAGGCGCGGCCGTTGTCGTCGACCGCCAGTGCGGCGGCGGAATCGTCTTCGTCGCCCCCGACGTAGGTGCCGTAGCCAAGGATGAAGCTGCTGTCGTAGCGCAGCAGGAAGGCGTCCTTCTTGCCTGGTCGCAAGGGAACCAGGCCATTGGGCATGGCCAGGCCGGCGGAATCGGTGTTGCCGACGATGTAGATGTTGTCGGCGCTGTCCAGCGCCAGGTCCGTCGCGTACTCGTTCGCGCCGGTGCCGCCGTACTTCAGTTGCGCGAGGAAGGCGCCGCTGCCGCTGTACTTGGCGAGCCAGGCATCCGTGCCGCTGCCTGACACCGCCGTCGCCGCTCCGGCGATGTAGATGTTGCCGGCGCTGTCCAGGGCCACGGCATGGGCGATGTCGTTGCCGGTGCCATCGCCCACGAAGGTGCTGAACCAGAGGTCGCTGAAGTCGTTCTTGAGCTTGAACAGGAACGCGTCCTGCGTACCGCCGCGGGTCGTGTCGTTCGCGCCGGCGGTGATGGTGAAGTCCGCGGACTTGGTCACGCCCGTCACGATGGCCTCGTTGGCCGCATTCACGGTGATCGACAGTCCCTGGTCGTCGTCACCGCCGCCGACGCGGCTCAGGAACAGCAGCTGGGACAGGTCGGCATTGAATTTGGCGACGAAGACGTCCTGCTTGGTGCCCCCCAGGATGCTGCCGAGGATGTCGCCGAGGATGGGGACGTTGAGGATGCCGTTGGTGCTGGTGGTGTATCCGGTGATGTAGACGTTGCCGAGGGCGTCGACCGCGGCGTCGGTGGCGACGTCGGTGCCGCTGCCGCCGAAGTAGGTGGCGTAGTTCAGCACCGGATCGATCACCAGCGCGCGGCCGTGATCGTGGTCGCCCAGCTGGAAGCCGACGCTGCCATCGGCATGGATGTCGTAGCTGCTGCGCACGGCCTCGCGGCCGGCGGGACCCTCCTGGTAGCTGATGGGCGCCGCGAAGCGCAGCTCGCGGCCGTCGGCCATCTTCAGCACGAGATTGCCGTCGGCGTCCAGCGAGGCGTCGGCGCCGTGAAAGCGCAGCTGGATCTGCGCGGCATCGGCGCCCGCGGCGACGATGAAGTCGTATTCGAGCTGGCGCTGGTTGCCGTAGTAGCGCACGTCGATGCCGTCCCACACGCCGTCGTAGCGCACGGCCGCATAGTTCGGGATGTCGGTGCGCCACTGGCTGCGATCGTTGCCGACCAGGTAGTTGCTGCGGGCCTGCAGCAAGCCCTCGCCCTGCGCCGCGATGCCGGGGTTCGCGTCCACCAGCTGGAGTCCGACGGTCGTCGAGGCGCCGGTGAGGGCGATCTCCACGTTGCCGGCGGCCAGCCCGATCGCGTAACCGCTGCCACGTGCGACGAATTCCGCCGTCCCGGTTTCCTGGCCGTCGTTGCGCTCGAAGTTCAGCGCCGTGACGGCATAGGCCTGAGCGATCGCCTGGGCCTGCGTCGGCGCGACCGTGGTCGCGTATTCACCGGTCTGCGTGAGGGTGCGGATCTCGCCGTTGTCGGCGGTGACGGCCGCCGGCAGCAAGCCCACCGCCAGGTCGGCGGAGTACAGCAGGCGCGGCTCGAGCCACTCCGCCTCCGGGGCGATTCGCCCACTGGAAGGCTTCGGGCGGCGCAGCCAGGAGAGCAGCATGGGTGCTCAGAGCCGCGGGACGGCGCGCAAGCTGGGGCTGATCTGCAGGTTCAGCTCGGAGCCGCCCCGACTGGGCGGGGGCCTGGAAGAACCGGTTGGCAGCGGCACCGCCGGCGCGGCCGACTCGCCGCCCGCGATGTCCGCCTTGCAGCGCAGCCCGGCCGGCAAGGCGCCGTCCTTGTTCGGCAGGGACAGGCGAGCGCGGAAGGTGTTGCTGGCGCCTTCGATCACGCGGTCGACGAGCACCACCTGGGCGATGCGGGGCAGCGCGCCGGGAAACTCCGGCGTGATGCGCATGGCCATGCCGGTGCGCACGGTGGGAAAGAGCGCCGCCGGCAGCACCACTTCGACCCGCAGCGGATCGACCACGGCGATGCGGAAGATCGGCTTTTCCTCGACCCGCTCGCCTTCGTTGAGGTAGCGGTCGGCCACCACGCCGGTGCTGGGGCTGCGGATCGTGCGCATGCCCAGCTGCGCGCGGGCGAGCTCGTGTTCGCGGCCGTAGATGTCGCGCTGCTCGCGCGCCTGGACCAGCCGGTTGTCCGCCACCAGGGCTTCCGCGCGGGCCTGCTCCAGCGCCTGGCCGGAAATGAACTGCTGGTTGGCGAGGTCCACCGCGCGCGCCAGCTTCTGCCGCGCCAGTTCGGCGTTGGCCTCGGCTGCCTTGAGTTCACCCAGGCCCTGGGCACGGCCATGCGCCACGTTGACGGACATGCGCTCGACGTCGGCGCGCAGCGTGGCCAGCGGCTGGCCGGCCACCACGCGGTCGCCGCGTTCGACGTGGATGGTCTCGATCACGCCCACCACCGGGCTGCCGACGTCGGAGACGCTTTTCGGCTCGATCAGGCAGCCCAGCGGCTGGAGCGGCGCAGCCGCGTGGGCCGCGGCCAGCAACCAGGGTGCGAGACCCAGCAGCGTTCGAGTTCTTCGGTTCATCCCAACCCCCAACGACTGAAATTCAGGTCGCGCTCTTCTGCCTCGGCCTGGCGCGCAAGTGTTACACGTTGTTGCGCGCGTGCGTAGGCTTCCGCCGTCTGCGCCGCCCGGAGGCTGGCCCACGCCGACAACCGGGGCCAATGCAGGGCAGAAGCGGCACGAAGCCACACTTGCGGCAGCCGCCGCTGCAGCAGCGGAAAGTCCGCCGCGACCATGATCTCGCAGCTGCCCGGTTGGCCCTGGCGACCGGCCCGGCCCAGGAACTGGCGGTCGATGCGTGCGGACGGATTGAGCTGGCACAGGATCACATGCAAGCCGCCATGCGCCTGCACGTCCGCCGGCAGGGCGATGTCGGCGCCGCGGCCGGCCATGCTGGTGGCGACGGTCAGACGCCCCGCCTCGCCGGCCCTTGCGATCACCTCGCCCTCCTCGCGATCCTGCCGCGCATTCAGCACCACGGGGGCCAGGCCGCGGGCCCGCAACACGGCAGCCAGCTGCTCCGACTGGCCCACTGTTTCGGTGCCGACCAGCACCGGCC
>JAQGMY010000137.1 GCA_028292105.1 Ramlibacter sp. | reverse complement strand
GCACCGCGGCAAAGAAGTTGCCGGTGACGCCGACGAAGGTGACCATCATGTAGGCCCCCAGCATGTACAGCGAGCCGTGGGCCAGGTTGATCAGGTCCATGATGCCGAACACCAGCGTCAGGCCGGCGGCCAGCAGGAACAGCATCAGGCCGAACTGCAGGGCGTTGAGCAACTGCTCCAGCGCGAGGGCGGAACTCACCGGCAGGCTACCCGTTCACCCGCCTCAGTTCATCTTGCACTGCGAGGCGTAGAAGTCCGCGTGGTCGGGCAGCAGCGTCGACACCGTCTTGTTGTGGATGCTGCCCTTTTCGTTGACCACCTGGCGCAGGTAGAAGGTCTGGATCGGGTGCTGGTTGGGGCCGAAGCGGAAGTTACCGCGCACCGACTTGAAGTTGGCCTTGCGGAAGGCGGCGCGCAGCGCGTCCTTGTCGGAGATCTTGCCGTTGACGCCGCGCACCGCGGAGTCGATCAGCATGGCGGCTTCGTAGCCCTGGGTCGAATAGAGCGTCGGCAGGCGCTTGTATTGCGCCTGGAAGTCGGCCACGAAGCGCTTGTTGGCGGGATTGTCCAGGTCGCGGTTCCACCACCAGGCGTTGTAGCTGCCCACCAGCGCATCGCCGACGCCCTGGATCGTGTCGTCATCGAAGCTGAAGCCCCCGCCGATCAGCGGGATCTCCTTGCTCAGGCCCGCCTGCGCATATTGCTTGATGAAGTTGGTGGCCATGCCGCCGAACAGGTAGAGATAGACGGCGTCCGGCTTGGCGGCGCGGATCTGCGCGATCTCGACGCTGAAGTCGATCTGGCCGATCTTGACGAAGTTCTCGCCCGCGGTCGGCGCCTTGTAGAAGCGCTTGAAGCCGGCGACGTTGGCCTGGCCGGCCGGGAAGTTCGGCGCGACCACGTAGATGTTCTTGTAGCCCTTGTCGGTGGCGAACTTGCCCACGGCCTCGGCCGGTGTCTCGCCCTGCCAGCCCACGCTGAAGTAGTAGGGGTTGCACTGCTCGCCGGCGAACGGCGCGTTGCCGTTGTTCAAGTTGACGAAGAAAACCTTTTCCTTGAAGGCCGTGGGCGCGATCACGTTGATCGTGTTGGTGAACATGGTGCCCGTCACGATCTGCACCCGGTCGCGCTTGACCATCTTGTCGAACACCTGGCGGCCGACGTCGGGGTTCTGCTGGTCGTCGCCGTTGATCACTTCGGTTTCCAGCCCGCCGAGGCGGCCACCGGCGTGCTTGATGCCCAGCTTGAAGCCGTCTTCCATGTCGGTCGCCAGCGCTCCCAGCGGCCCGCTGAAGCTGCTCAGGAAGCCGATCTTCAGCTTCTCCTGTGCGTGCGCGATCGAACCGGCGGCGGCCAGGGCGACGACCGCGCCCCATTTCCAAGCTTGCATTTGCTGTCTCCTAGATTCTTGTGATTGCAGTCCGTGACCGATGCACGATGCGCCGTATTGTTCTGGTCACGGCGCGAACTGGCCAATGAAGAAGGGCAATTGCCGGCATTCAGCGCAGTGATGCCGGCGCCGGCGCGGCGCGTTCAGGCCACGTCCTCCGGCGTCATGTCGACTTCGGCCGGCATGAGTTCGCCAACGCCGGGGCGCGCGTGGTGGCTGGCGAACAGCCCGCGCAGCCAGCGGTTGCCGGGATCGAGGTGGAAGCGCTTGTGCCAGAACTGCGCGATCTCGAAGGATGGGATGGCCACCGGCGGCCGCATGGTCGCCACTGCCACCGAGCGCGAGCCGGCCAGCGCCAGCATGCGCGGCAAGGTCGTGATCATGTCGGTTTGGGCGATCATGTCCGTGAAACCGAGGAAATGCGTTGCCCGCAGCGCCACACGCCAGGGCAGCCCGTGGGAAGCCATGGCCGCTGCTATCGCCTGCTCCTGGATGGCGTGCCCACCGCCGCAGGGGTGGTAGATGGCATGGCGCATGCCGGCGAATTCGCGCAGTGTCAGCGTGCGCCCGGCCAGCGGGTGGCCCTGGCGGACCATGCACACGTACTCCTCGCTGAACAGCGCCTGGCAATGGAAGGGGCCGGTGAAGTCCTGGAAATAGCCCACGGCCAGGTCGACCTCGCCGCTGCTCATGCAGGCTTCGCGTTCGCGCGGCGAGCCGAGGTGCACCGTCTCGATGCTCACGCCGGGTGCCAGCTGCTGGATGGACTTGACGACCTTGGGCAGCATGACCATCTGGCCGACGTCGCTCATGTAGACGCGGAAGGTGCGGTCGGAGCAGGCCGCATCGAATTCCTGCTGCTGCGCCAGCGTGCTGCGGATGCGCTCGATCGCTTCCTTCAGCGGCAGGCTGATCTCCAGGGCGCGCGGCGTGGGCATCATGCCCTCGGGCGTCCGCACGAACAGCGGGTCGCCCAGCGCGGTGCGCAAGCGGTTCAAGGAGTTGCTGACGGCGGATTGCGTCAGCCCCAGGTGCGCGCCCGCACGCGTCGTGCTCCTGCTGGCCAGGACGGCCTCGAAGACCAGCAGCAGGTTGAGATCGAATCGGGGCGTGCTCACCGGCGCATTGTGACTTCGCGCTCGATCCGTGCCACCGGGGGGAACCCGCAGCCGGGCTCAGGATTGACCAACCGCTGGTCCACGACGGCGGGAGGCACATTCGCCGCACGCTGCGTGGCCTAAGCTGTTGCCATGAAGGCCTTGGCCAAGACACTGCACGCGCAGCCCGCGGCAGCCCCTGCCCTGTCCGGTGAAGGACGCCCGGGCGTGCATCGCATCGAACCCGCTGCCGCGGAAGCTCCCGCCCGCGCGGCACTGCTGCAGGTGCCGGCCAGCTGGGACCCGGATCGCCCCGCGCCGCTCGCGCTGATGCTGCACGGGTCCGGCGGCGACCCGCAACAGGGGCTGAGCCTGCTGCAGCCGGCCGCTGACGCTGCCGGCGCGATCGTGCTGGCGGCGGCGTCGATCGAGTACACGTGGGACGGCGTCCTGAAGGAGATCGGGCCCGACCTCGAGAGCATCGACCGGCTGCTGGGCTGGGTCTTCTCGCGGTATGGCATCGATGCGCAACGGCTGGCGGTCGGCGGCTTCTCCGACGGCGCATCCTATGCACTGGCCCTGGCGCTGGGCAGCGGCCACCTGTTCAGCCATTGCGTCGCGCTTTCACCGGGCTTCATCCCGCCGACCGGAGCACTCGGACGCCCGGCGGTTTTCATTTCGCACGGTACCGGCGACCGGGTGCTGCCCATCACGCACTGCAGCCGCCGCATCGTGCCGGCGCTGCAGCAGGCGGGCTATGAAGTGCAGTATCGCGAATTCAGCGGCGGGCACGAGGTCCCGCCGCAGATCGCCGGTGCCGCCGTGCGCTGGTGGCTGGGCTGACTCCTAGCGCGCGCCCAACGCCCGCCGCGAGAACGCGGTAACCACCACGGCGAAGAAGATGACCACCACCAGGCCGGCGGTGAGCGATTGCGCTTCGGCAATGAACCCGATCAGCGGCGGTCCGGCCATCAGCCCGAAGTAGCCCACCGAAGAGACCGCTGCGATGCCGTGCGCCGGCGCGATCCCCGGCTGTTGCCCGGCCGCGCTGAACAGCACTGGCACGATGTTGGCGAAACCGAGGCCGACCAGCGCGAAGCCGGCCAAGGCGGCGCCGGGCTGCGGCACTGCCAGCGCGAGGGCCATCCCGGCGGCGCCGAGCAGGCCGCTCCATCGCAGCAGCACCACCGCCGGCAAGCGGGCGCGCACCCAGTCACCCCCGAAGCGGCCGGCTGCCATGGCGCCGCTGAAGCTGGCATAGCCCAGGCTCGCAAGCCCCGCCGGCGCGCCGAGTTCCTGCCGCAGGTAGAGCACGCTCCAGTCGTACATGGCGCCCTCGCCGACGAGGCCCAGCGCAGCCATCACCCCGAGCAGAGCCAGTGCGCCGCGCGGCAGGCTCAGGGGCGCGCCACCCTCGCGCTCCTTGCGCTCTGGCTGCAGCATGAAAGGAGTCGCCGCGAGCGCCAAGGCGCCCAGCGCGGCCGAAGCGCCGAGCAAGTGCCCGGTGGGTGACACGCCGGCGCGCGCCAGCAGGCTCCAGGCTGCCGCGCCGGCCATGCCGCCGAGGCTGAACATGCCGTGGAAGCCGCTCATCAGCGGCCGCCCCGCCTGCTGCTCGATGGCGGTGGCCTCGTCGTTGATCGCGACGTCGAAGAGCGCCGCCGCCATGCCGTACGCCAGCATCAGCGCAAGCAGCACCGCATAGTGCGCCGGCAGCAGCAGGCTGCCGACCGCTGCCATGCAGATCACGGCCATGACCGGCACGACGCGCCGGGGTGCATGCCGGGCCAGCACCCTTCCCGCCTGCACCAGCGCCAGCACGGCACCGGCTCCACTGGCCAGCATGGCCATGGCGAGGGCCCGCTCGCCCAGTGCGTAATGGGCCTTGATGCTGGGCACGTGCACGCCCCAGGTGGCAAACAGCGCGCCGGCCACGAAGAACTGGGCGCGCAGCGACCAGATGGCGGCCTGCAGGACGCCAGCCCGCACAGGCTGATGGATGGCCAGGCGCACCAGTTCCGATCAGGCGCGCGAACGCAGCAAAATTGCGCGCCTGGCGGCTGGCACCTGGCGGCGCCTACTTCACGCCACCGCCGCCGACGGTGCCGCCGCCCCTGGGGCCGCGCCCGCCGCCCTTGCCGCCGGTGCGCGCCTGGACGATGTTCATCGGGCCGCCGCTGACGGTCTGGCGTTCGTGCCGGCTCTGGGGCGTGCGCCGGCCCTGGTTGGTCTGCGTGGGCTTGGTCTCGCCCACCTTGTTGTGGTCGTTGCTCAACTTGGGCGTGTGCGGCTCCTGGCGGTCCTGATCACCGGCGGCTTGCACGCTGTTGCGGCGCTGCTCTTCTTCCAGCGCTGCCGCGCTGCCGACCATGCCGGAATCCGGGTGCTTGTCCCGGCTCTGCTCGCTGCGAAGGAAATCGTGCTTCTTGGTCATGGGGTACCTCTCTCCAGCCGACGGGGCGGCGGGGCTTTCGTGTGGTGCGATTCGTCCCATTGTGGGAAAGGCTGCGGGCCCGCGGTGTAAGACAAACGCGGCGCCGGTGGCCCTCGCGTATCCGTGCGTCACCGTCAACCGGTCCGGGTGACCGCGGCAAGCTCCCACTCACCGGTGCTGTCGTCGCGGCGCAGGACATACAGGCCGTCCTCGGTGTCGACCTTCCACCAACGCTGGTGTTGTCCATACCAGCGATCGACGACGGCCTGCACGGCAACCCGCCTGCTGCCGAACCAGACGACCTCCGGCTCGAGCTCGCCTGGCTCCCTGGACTGGCACTCGACGCGGATCTGCATGTCACCCAAGCTAGCAGCTTTCGACCCGCGAGCACGTCAGCTGAGCGGCCCACTGCAGTCATCAGCACCGTCCGACACGCTATGGCGACCACATCCGCAAAATGGAGCCTTTGGGGTCTCGCTCGATGAATCCATTTGCCAGCCCGCGGGCTACTTCCGCGACCCGCTCCGCCGCAAGCCTGGACTTCCTGCGCGGCTTCGTGCGCAACCCGGCACAGGTGGGCTCGGTCATCCCCAGTTCCCCCCAGCTGGAGCAGCGGCTGGTGCAGTGCGCGCGGGTCGGCGAAGCCCGCACCGTGGTCGAACTCGGGCCGGGCACCGGCGGCACCACCCGCGCGCTGCTGAGCGCGATGGGTCCCGGCGCCGCGCTGCTGGCGATCGAACTGGACGCCGACTTCTTCAGCGGCTTGCAGCGGGGTATCCGCGACCCGCGACTGATCCTCGAACACGGCAGCGCCGAAAAGCTGGCCGAGCTGCTGTACCAGCATGACTTGCCGGCGCCGGACGCCATCGTCTCCGGGATTCCGTTCTCGACCATGCCGGCGCAGGTATCCCGGCACATCGCCGCGTGCATTTCCCAGGTGCTGCGACCGGGCGGCCGCTTCGTGGCCTACCAGGTGCGTGCACATGTCGCGGATTTCATGTCTCCGCACCTGGGCCCGCCGCACAAGCAATGGGAGATGATCAATGTCCCGCCGGTGCGGGTGTTCACCTGGGTGAAGGGCTAGAGGGATCAGCCCCGCGCCACCATCCTGCGGATGCCGGCGGCGTCCCCGCCCCTGGCCAGCGCCGTCTCGCCGAGCAGCTCCACGCTGTCGCGCGCCGACGTCAAGCGCGCACCACTGATCAACCAGGCAGCCCGTCCAGCCGGGCGCGCGTGAGCACCGGCCAGTAACGCACCGTGAACAGCGCGAAGCCGCAGGACCACAGGACCGCGGAGCCCGCGAGCGCGGGCAGAGTCGCCGTGGGCATGAACAGCGGCAACAGCACGCGAAAGCCAGCGGCCGCGGCCACGAGCAGGTAGCAGGCGACATCGAAGCGGTCGGCGCGCAGCGGCCGCCCGGTGTGGCCACGCGACGTGCGGGTCATCATCCCGATGATCAGTCCGCCGGCCGCGCCGGTGGTGAGTGCATGGGTTGCCAGCGACGGCGCGATCCAGCCCGCCTGCGCGGCCGCGCGCAAGGCCAGGTGCAGCGGAATCCAGGCATAGGCCAGGTGCAGCACCCAGACCAGCGGCGTGCGCAGCGTGCGCCAGGGCTGCCACAGCAGCCAGCGCGCCAGGTGCGACAGGGCGGCCACCGCGGCGATCGCGCCGACCACGGTGGACGGCAGCTGCAGCAGGTCGGCCGCGAGCAGGGCCAGAACGGCGCCGAGCGCCAGCCTTTCGACCACCGGCATCCGGCGCGCGGCGGCACCCGCGACGCCGCCGTTGGTGAACAGGGGGATCACCCGGCCGCCCATCACGCACAGGATGAACAGCACGATGTCGAGCGCCAGCTGGATGCCGGCCCAGGCCGGCAGCGCCAGCACGCCGAGCTGGTTCAGGTGCACGGCCAGCGTCGCCGCCGCCATCAGCACCAGCAGCCCGACGAAGAAGTAGTTGCGCCGGTTGCGGGCGGCCAGGAAGGGCACCGCCAGGGCGGCGGCGGCCGCCAATGGAAACGCGGCGTTCACCGCTGCCGACAGCAAGCCATAAGGGCTGAGCACCAGCACGCGGCCGGCCAGCCAGAGCAGCGCCAGTGCGGCGAGGCCGAGCCCGGCCGGCGTGGGTTGCTGGCTCCAGTTGCGTCCTGCCGTAAACAGGAAGCCCACGATGACGGGCAGCGCGAAGCCGAACAGCATCTCGTGCGCGTGCCACAGCGGCCCCGGCAGGTAAGGCGCGGCCAGCAGTCCGGCGGTCTGCAGGCCCCAAAGGCCGATCGACAGCGCGCTGAAGGCGGCGGCCAGCAGGTAGAACGGCCGGAAGCCGAGCTGCCAGAGGGCGAAGGCGGGGCGCCGCTGCGGGCCGCTGGCCGCGAGGGGAATTTCAGTCATGCGCGTTTCCTCGCCGGGGTGGTCGAGGGCACGGGCAGGAACAGGATGGTCGCAAGCTGGTCCCGATTGCGCGCGACGTCGGCCAGCGTGTAGCGGGCCAGCACCGCGTAGAAGGCCGCCATGGCCTCACCCAACACGCCGCGCAGCTTGCAGCAGGTCGCGATGCGGCAGCCTTCGTCCTCCTTGCCGATGCACGCCGCGACAGCGGTCGCTCCTTCGGCCTCGCGCACCACATCGGCGATGCGGATCTGGTCGGCGGGGCGACCGAGCTCCAGGCCGCCGCCTTTGCCGCGCACATTCTTGAGCCACCCTGCCTTGCCGAGGAAGTGCACCACCTTCACCAGGTGGTTCTCCGAGATGCCGTAGGCGGCCGCCACCTGGCTGATGGTGGCGCGGCCGCTGGCCTGCGCGGCCAGGTAGATCAGCACGCGCACGCTGTAGTCGGTGAAGGCAGTGAGTTTCATGAGCCCTGAACTGCAGCGGCCGGGGAAACGACCACCGCCGGCTTGCGGCCCCAGCCCAGCAGCCGCAGCACATAGATGGCCAGCAGCACGGCGCCTGCGGCGAACACCATGTCGCCCGGCACGCGCAGCCACACCAGGGCTTCGATGAACTTGGAGTGGATGATTTCCGGCGAGCGGGCGTACCACAGGCCGCGGGTGATGCTGGCCCAGGCCTGGTAGATGCCGGCCGGCAGCAGCGACAGGAAGATCATCATCGCCAGTCCGATGTTCAGGCACCAGTACGCCGGCTTGAGCAGCGCGTCGGTGTGCAGGTGGCGGGCATACAGGCCACGCAGGCAGAACAGCATCAGCCCGATGCCGAGCATGCCGTACACACCGAACAGGGCGCCGTGGCCGTGGGCCGCCGTCATGTTCAGGCCCTGCACGTAGTACAGCGAGGCCGGCGGGTTGATCGCGAATCCGAGCAGGCCGGCACCCACCGTGTTCCAGAAGCCGACGGCGACGAAGTACAGCACCGGCCACTTGTAGGTCGCCAGCCAGGGCACGCCCTGCGAACGCCTCCAGGTCTGCAGCGCCTCCAGCCCGATCAGCGTCAGCGGCACCACCTCCAGCGCCGAGAAGACGGAGCCGACGGCGATCACCGAGGTCGGCGTGCCGGTCCAGTACAGGTGGTGCAGCGTGCCGAGGATCCCGCCGAACAGGAAGACGATGGTCTCGGCGAGGATGGCGCGGTTGGCGCTGGCCGCGCGCACCAGGCCCAGCTTGGTGAAGAGCAGCGCGATCACCGCGGTGGCGAACACTTCGAAGAAGCCTTCGACCCACAGGTGCACCAGCCACCAGCGCCAGTACTCCACCATCGCGTAGTGGGTGTGCTGGCCCCAGGCCAGCGAAGTCGCGTAGAAGCCGCCGATGCAGGTGGCCGACAGGAACACCATGGCGACCAGGCCGCGGCTTTCCGAGGGCGTCTTGAGTGCGGGCCAGAGCGCGCGGCCGAGCAGCACGGTCCACAGCAGCAAGCCGACGAACAGCAGGATCTGCCAGACCCGGCCCATGCTGGTGAATTCCAGGCCCTGGTTGCCGATCCAGAAGCTGAAGTCGACGCCCCGGTGCTGCAGCGTGCCCAGCCAGCCGGTGACGGTGGACCCCACCACGATGGTGATCCGGGCCCAGAACAGGAAGTCGACGCCGAGCTTCTGGAACCTGGGCTCGCGGCCGCCCAGCATCGGTGCGATGTACAGGCCCGTCGCCAGCCAGGCCGTGGCGATCCAGAACACGCCGACCTGCGTGTGCACGGTGCGGCTCACGACGTACGGCAACAGTTCGGAGATGGGCAGGCCGAAGAAGGAACTGCCTTCGACCGCATAGTGCGCGGTGACCACCCCCATGCCGATCTGCAGCAACAGCAGGCCGGCCACGGCGAAGAAGTACTTGCGCGTCGCCTTCATCGAAGGGGTGGCGACCACGCCCGCCAGTGGGTCCGACTTTGGCGGAACCGCCTCCGGTTCATGGGCGCTGGCGCCTTGCAGCCACAACATGGCCGCGATCGCCGCCAGCAGCAGGATGATGCTCGCCATCGACCACATCGCCGCCGAGGTCGTGAGCGTGTTGCCCACCATCGGTTCATGCGGCCAGTTGCTCGTATAGGACAGGCCGCTCTCGCCCGGACGGTCCGTCACCGTCGACCAGGCGCTCCAGAAGAAGAATGCGGCCAGGTCCGCCCGATCGCCGGCGTCCGGCACCGTACCCTCGCGCATGGCGTACTGCTCGCGCAGCGTGCTCAATGCGGGAGCGTCGCCGAACAGGGCGCGATAGTGGTCGCCGACGTCGGCGATCGCCTCGGCGCGCCGGTCGGACACGGTGACGCGGCCGCTGGCCGGGTCGTAAGTGTTGCGGCGCATCTCCTCCTTCAGCCCCGCGTCGACGGCCGCGCGCTGCCCGGCATTCAGTGCCCCGGGATCGCTGACGAATTCCCTGGCCCTGAGGGCGTGCAATGCCACTGCCTCGCGGTGCAGCCAGTCAGCCGACCAGTCCGGGGCGACGTAGGCGCCGTGGCCCCAGACGCTGCCCTGCTGCTGGCCGCCGGCCGCCAACCAGACCTGCTGGCCGTGCTGGATCTGCTCGCCCGTGAACAAGGTCCGGCCGCTCGTGGTGACCACCGCGCTCGGGATCGGAGGCGCGTCCAGGTAGATCTGCCAGCCGAGGTAGCCCAGCGCGCCGAACGAGAGGACGAAGATCAGGCCCAGCCAGCGCCAGAGAACG